>JBKPJP010000083.1:0-3754 GCA_046730735.1 Acidobacteriota bacterium
GAAGAATCCGAAGTCCACCGCGATTCAGTTTCGTTACGCTTTTGTGGTTGACGATGAAGGATTGAAGGTCATCGATGTGACGACGCCGGAGCAGGCGCGCGTTGTTGACGGCGCTTTTGTTCCGTTAGCTGACGCGCACGATGTCTACGTTGCTCGCACTTACGCATACGTCGCTAACGGTAAAGACGGAATCGCGATCGTAGATGTGGAACAACCCGAGCATCCGCGACTCGACCAGACGTACAACGCTGAGGGCAAACTCAACGACGTACACCAGGTGAAGATCGCGATGACGAATGCGAGCCTGTTTGCGTACGTGGCGGACGGAAAGAACGGCATGCGGGTGCTGCAACTGACGTCACCTGAGACGATGCCTGAGTATGCGGGCTTCAGTCCGCGACCACGACCGGAGCTGATTGCGACGTTCAAGACGAAAGGCGAAGCACTCGCGATCTCCAAACCGCTGGATCGCGATCGCGCGGTCGATGAGAGTGGAAATCAAATCTCCGTGTTTGGGCGAAGAGGAGCCCGGCCCTTCACCTTGCCCGAGATGCTGCGCATGCTCGTTAAAGTGAAGGACAAACCTTAATCCGCGTCATCCGTGTTATCCGCGGCTAAATCGAAAAGCGTGTTTTGCGCTACGGCTCGACGACGGCCCGCTCTTCTGAGCGCTCCATCCTCATCCGCGAAAACTTCCAACTCGTAGCGCTCAAGTCGCGCCAGCACATCCCGTGCAATTGTCAGCACCGCGGGCGGGAGCCCCGCGAGGCGCGCCACTTCGATGCCATAGGACTTCGAAGCTCGTCCGCGTTCGAGTCGATGCAGGAACACGACTTCGCCTTCACGCTCAGTCGCGGTGATCTGATAATTCTGCGCGCCCGGTAGACGCTCGGCGAGTTCGGTGAGTTCGTGATAATGGGTCGCAAAAAGAGTCTTGGCCGCGTGATCCGCAGAGTTATGTAGATATTCGGCTACGGCCCACGCGATCGAGAGACCGTCGAACGTTGCTGTGCCGCGTCCGATCTCATCCAGCAAAACAAGCGAGCGTGGCGTCGCGCTGTGCAGGATCGCCGCGGTCTCAGTCATCTCGACCATAAATGTCGAACGGCCACGCGTGAGATCGTCTGACGCCCCAACCCTGGTCCAGATGCGATCGAGCAGCGGCAGACGCGCGCGTTCAGCGGGAACGTAGCAGCCAGTCTGCGCGAGTATGCAGATGATCGCTGTCTGCCGCAGGATCGTGCTCTTGCCGCCCATGTTTGGTCCAGTGATGATGAGCAAACGATCGGTTGAGTTGTTCAGATAGACACTATTCGGCACGAACGGTTCATCGATGAACGCTTCGATCACCGGGTGCCGTCCCTGGACGATCTCGAGTTCATCGCTATCGTGCAGCAGCGGCCGCGCGTAACGACGACGCGCAGCCGTGTCCGCAAACGACGCGAGCACGTCGAGCGCGGCGAGCGCGCGTGCAGTCATCTGAATGCGTTTGGTTTCCCCGCCGATTTGCCGGCACACGCCGGTGAAGAGCTCCGTCTCCAACTGCACGATGCGTTCGTCAGCACCGAGCACTTTCTTCTCCCAGTCGCGCAGCTCGGGCGTCGTGAAGCGTTCCGCATTCGCGAGTGTTTGCCGGCGTTCGTATTCGATCGGAACTCGCGCGGCATTTGCTTTAGAGACTTCGATGTAATATCCGAACACGCCGTTGAAACGAATGCGCAGGTTGTTTATGCCGCTGCGACTGCGTTCAGTGGCTTCGAGCGTTGCGATGATCTGCTTTGCATTGCGACTCGTCGAGCGCAGTTCGTCGAGTTCTGCTGAATAACCTTCGCGAATCGTGTCGCCATCGCTGAGCTTGACCGGCGGGTCGTCGTTGATCGCACGCGCGATCAGATCACGCACGTCAGGTAATTCGTCAGTGTTCTCGAGCAGCACCTCCAGAAGCGAAGACTCCGCGCCCTGCAACACTGCGCGAATCGCAGGCACCTGATTGAGCGAACGGAGCATCGCGCAGAGATCACGAGGCGTTGCCGATCCGAGACTGATGCGCCCCACGACTCGTTCGAGATCCGACACTTCTTTCAAAAGAGCTCGCAACTTGTCTCGCCGCACCTGCGATGCAAACAGATCTTCAACTGCTGCGAGTCTCGCTTCGACTTCGCCACGCTTCACGCACGGACGCAAGAGCCACGCGCGCAGCAGTCGCGCGCCCATGCCGGTCACAGTCTCGTCAATCACCTGCAACAGTGACCGGCCACTACCACCCGCCAGCGACTCGACCAGCTCGAGATTTCGCACGGTCACGCTATCGAGTACGAGATGATCCTGCGGCTCGAAGTAAACGAGATCGGTAACGTGCCCGGCCGCCGCGCGTTGAGTCTCACGCGCGTAACGCAGGCACGCGCCGGCCGCCCGAATCGCTTCTTCTCTGCGACTAAGCCCGTATCCATCGAGCGTACGCACTTTGAAATGTTCGAGCAGCAGCGTGTTGCAATCTTCTTTCGACCACTGCCAGTCATCGAGCGGGGTCAACGTCGCGGCGAAACCGTATTCGATTCCGGAAAGTTCAGTGTCGGAAGGAGCGCCGTCCTGAAGCGGCAGAGGCGCTGTTTGAGTCTTACCTGACAGACTGCTTTTGATTAGTGACCCGTGCGATGCCGGGAAGAGCAGTTCACGTGGCGCATAAGATTCGAGCGCGGCGCGAATGCGTGCCCACGAATCACGTCCGCTCTCCTGAGTTACGCGAAACTCACCCGTCGAGATGTCGAGAAACGCCGCGCCAATCGTCTCGCCCGCCGTGCAGATAGCAGCCAGAAAGACCGGCTCGCGTGCTTCAAGTAATTGCGGATCGATCGGCGTTCCGGGCGTGACGATGCGGACGACTTCGCGGCGCACGAGTTTTTTAGTCTTACCGGCCTCTTCAGTCTGTTCGCAGATCGCGACGCGATAACCTTTGCGCACGAGACGCGCGATGTAGTTTGCCGCCGAGTGATGCGGCACGCCGCACATCGGAACAGGATTGCCGCTGTCCTTGTGACGCGCGGTGAGGGTGATTTGCAGTTCACGTGAACCTGTGACTGCGTCGTCAAAGAAGAGCTCGTAGAAATCGCCGAGGCGAAAAAACAGCAGCGTTCCGGGATGTTGCTGCTTCAGTTCCTGGTACTGCCGCAGCATTGGCGTTGGACTTGAATTGTTCATTATGTGAGCCGCGACAGATTATCACAGTTGATTAGTTTTATCGTGTGCATCAGCGTCGATCTGTGGTAAGTTCCCGCCGTGGAATTTCTGACCAACTCTCTACAAGAGCATCTGGAAACCATTCACAAATTAATCAATGTATCACTCCCTCAGATCGAGCAATCTGGTCAGATGATCTGCGAGGCGTTGACGAGCGACAGAAAAATTCTGATCTGCGGTAACGGCGGCAGTGCCGCAGATGCGCAACACATCGCGGCGGAATTGGTGGGCTGTTACGAAAAACAGCGTCGCTCGTGGCCGGCAGTGGCGCTAACGACTGATACGTCCGCGCTAACGGCCGTCAGTAACGATCTCGGCTACGAACAGGTCTTTGCAAGACAAGTTGCAGGGCTCGCGCAAACGGGCGACGTACTGATCGCAATCAGTACGAGTGGCAAGTCGAAAAACGTTTTGCGTGCGGCGGAAACAGCGCGCGAGCGTGGTTGCAAAACGATCGCCCTCACAGGCGCGGTTCCCGGTCCGCTCGGATCGCTTTGCGACATCGCCGTTGCTGTTC
>JBKPJP010000084.1:0-12921 GCA_046730735.1 Acidobacteriota bacterium
GTTAACGACCATCAAGGAAGCGAACTCCGTGGCGATCGAAGACGCTGCCACAAGCATGACCGATCCAAAGACGACGCCAGGCTGGGCACAGCTCGTCTCGCGCAGAGCTGCCTTGCAAGGTGAATTGACCAGGATGAAGCAGGAGCTGCGAGACAAGCACCCGGACGTGATCGCAAAGCAAAAAGAGATCGATCAGGTCAAGGGTGATATGGACCAGCAGATTCGTGAATGGGAGCATGACAAAAAAGAGAAACAGGAGAAACTCACCAAACGACCCAACCTGAACATCGGCGCCATCGAGCAGGAAATCAAGCTTGCCGAAAGTGAGATCAAACGACAGCAGGGTCTGCTGGCCCAGAATGAACAGGCGATCGCAGCCCTTGTGGATCGCATCAATCACGTTCCCGGAGTTGAAGTAGAACTGGGCGCCATTGAGCGCGATTACCAAACAAAGAAAGCCGCGCTCGACCAACTCCTGCAACAACAGCAGCGAATTACGTTGGGTAAGGAAGCGGCGACGCAGCGACAGGGTGAGGGCATCGACGTGATCGACGCCGCGAACCTCCCGTCGCAACCAGTTGCTCCAAAGCGTTTGTTGCTTTCCAGCGTAGGACTCGCTGCCGGTCTCGCTCTGGGGCTGTTATTGATTGCAGTCTTCGAAGGACCACGCCTGCTGACGATTCAGAACTCCGAAGACGCGCGACATTACACGGGCTTGCCCGTGCTCCTCGCCGTGCCGGAGCTTTTGACACCGAATGAGGCGCGCGCCGTGCCGCGTCGCCGCAGGTTGTTACTGGCGGCCGGTATGGCAGCAACGATGGTGAGTATTCCGATCCTGGCACTGGCGCTCAAGCTCACACACGTTTTCGAGTTCCTGATGCAGGCATCAAGTCGTTCGTAAACTGGAGGTCCAACAGAGTGTACGCTGAATTTTACGGTCTGAAAGAGTTGCCATTCGCGCTGACTCCCGATCCGCGTTTCATTTACTTCACTCCGTCGCACACGGAAGTGATGGCCAATCTGCACTACGGCATTGAAAGCGGCAAGGGACTGGTGGTGGTGACCGGCGAAGTAGGCACGGGCAAGACGACGATCCTGCGCTGGATGATGGAGCGTCTGGATCGCACGGTGCTGGTTGCCTACATCTTCAATCCACGCTTGTCTGTTCCGGAGTTTTACCAGCACGTTTCGACTTTGCTCGATGTGCAAAAGTGGGAAACGAAGTCGGAGTTGTTGCTCCAGCTTGGACGAGCGTTGGAGTCGCGCCATTCACGCGGGTTGCGCACGGTGCTGATCGTCGACGAAGCACAGGGGTTGTCGCCGCACGTGCTCGAGGAGATTCGGCTACTCTCAAATTTCGAGTCGAACACAGCCAAGCAGTTACAGATCGTTCTGACCGGCCAACCGGAGTTACGAGAAGTTTTGAATAATCCGGATCTGCGCCAGTTGAAACAACGCATTGCGCTGCGTTGCATTATCAAGCCGCTGCCGAATGTTGAAGAGACTGATCGCTACATCACTTCACGTTTGCTGGTCGCGGGCGCGGAGCGCACCGATATCTTCACACCTGAAGCCGTCGATTACATCTTCCGTTGTTCGGACGGCATTCCGCGAAACATCAACAACCTTTGCGACAACGCACTGCTCGCGGGTTACGCCGCCGGCGATGTAACCGTCGGCCGCACGATTATCGAGGACGTGGCCGACACGTTCGATATGCTGCCACGTGCCGAACGACGCATGCCGTCCGGCGAGGAACGCGAAGCTCCGGCACGAATCTTTACCTCCACCGGACGTGCCGAATTGTGGAACGCGGGAAAAACAACGGGTGACACAGATTAGAACCATAACGCCGAAGGCGTTGGCAGTTGAAGCCGGATTAACGCCGAAGGTATTCGCTGATTGAAAGTCCGAATCAGAACGCCGAAGGCGTTGACTAATTCGAGCCCAGGGTTGGAGCGTAAGCGACAACCCTGGGATCAATTGAAAATCTGGCGTTAAACCCTGAAAGGGTTCGCCACGTGAGAAACCCTTACAGGGTTTTAATTGAAAATGTAAATGGCTTAACCCAAGGTTGTCGCAAGCTCCAACCTTGGGCTGAAATTAGCCAACGCCTTCAGCGTTAAAGCACGAAGCTAACGCCTTCGGCACGAGAATCAACGCCTTCGGCGTTCAAGCACCAATAAGAGGTGAAACGATGGGAAGAGTTTTTGATGCCATGAGACGACACAGCGCCACCGACAACGGCAGCGCTGCGAAGGCAACACCAAAACCAGAGCACCGTAACGACACTCCGGCCGTCACCGGATTGCCTACCGCGGAGAAGATCGAGGAACAGCTCTTGAGCGGTTCCACGATCATGTCCGCTCATACAAAGACGGTGCAGAGTTCAGCGTCCACTGCGCACACTGCGGATGTACCCGGCGGGTCGGCACTCCCCGGCGGAATTGCTTCGCGTGATGCTGGGGCAACTTTGGGCGCTGCCGAGGCGACGCGCGCCGGCGGATTCATCACTTACGATGTCTCCCCGTCGCGCGTCGAGCCTCACTTGGTTGCCGTCAGCCAGCCTCGCTCCGCTTACACGGAGCAGTTTCGCTCATTGCGGACCAGAATCCTCGAGGCCGGCGAACGTCTTGAGATGCGCGCCTTCGTTGTAACCAGCGCTGGTGTCGCTGAAGGCAAAACGCTTACAGCCCTCAACCTCGCGTGGTTGTTGGCCCAAACTGAAGGCGTGCGCGCAATCGTGATCGATAGTGACTTACGCCGCCCATGCGCTACTGACTATCTCGGCATCGATGCGAAAGTTGGCCTCTCGGAAGTGCTCGGCGGACTGGTTCGACTGGAGGATGCCATCGTGCGGCTCGAGCCTTCAGGTCTTTACCTGTTACCGGGTGGACGCCCGCGAGACGACGTGGCCGAATTACTTTCCGGACCAAACTACGCGCGCCTTTTGACTGAAGTACGTCGCATGTTCGACTACATCATCATCGATGCTCCCCCACTCGGGATCTTTACTGACGCAAACGTCCTGATGTCGCGCGCTGACGGCGGGCTGCTGGTTGTGCGCGCCGGTAAAACTCGCTATTCGGCGCTGGAAAAACTCCTCGAGCAAATGCCGAAGGATCGTCTACTCGGAGTAGTGCTCAACCGCACGGACGAACAGCCGGATGAGTCGTCTTACTACTACCAACACCGCTATTACAACCGTGAACGAAAGACAACGGAGATGCCTCCGGTTCCTCCGTCAGAGAGAATTGAAGAGGAGGTAGCGATCGTCAATTGAGAGTCTTACGTCTCAACGGACGAACTTTATTATTGATTGTCGCCGAGGCGGTCCTCGTCTACGGCGCGATCATCGCTGCCGTCTATCTGTGGGTCGGCACAGAAGCCGCGCCGTATGAACTGATTGAGAAGAACGGATACTGGAAAGCCGCGGTTGCGGGTTTCTTTTGTCTCGCGGCCTTTTATCTTTTCGACTTGTACGACTTTCTCGTCATGCACGACCGGCGCGAGTTGGTGTTGCGCCTGATCCAGGCTTTGGGACTCGCGTGGATCGCCCTCGCGTTTACGTTTTACGCATTTCCGGGCCTGATGCTGGGCCGCGGCATTTCCCTGGTTGCTTTGCCGCTCGCACTGGGATTGATGGTTACCTGGCGAGTTTCGATTCACTGGTTTCTGGGCCATCCCAATTTTGGTGAACGCATTTTGATTGTGGGCTCAGGAAATCTCGCTGTTGAAATGGCGCGTGAGGTGCTCAATCGACCCGATGCCGGCTATCGCATCGTCGGGTTTGTCGGTACAGATGCTGAGCTTCTGGGCAAGAGCTTGATCAATCCGCGCGTGATCGGTATGACCGACGATCTCGACGAGATCGTCAAACGCGAGAACATCGATCGGATCATCGTTGCGATGGGCGAACGGCGCGGGCAGTTACCGACGAGCAAATTGTTGAAGTTGAGTCTCGCAGGCCAGGTGACGATCGAGGAAGGGGCGTCGTTTTACGAGCGCATCACCGGACGCGTTTCGTTGAACATGTTGCGCCCGTCGTGGCTGATATTTACCGGTCGTGGACGCCAGGCAAAGCTCTCGGAGTTCACACGTACCGCGGTGCACTGGCTGGTGGCGTTTATTGGCGCAATTCTTTCGCTGCCGATCGTTCTGCTCACGGCGGTGCTGGTCAAACTGGAGTCGCGTGGCCCGGTTTTCTACAAACAGGAACGAGTAGGAAAGAACGGCCGCACGTTTGTGTTGATGAAGTTTCGTTCGATGAGAGTCGATGCCGAAAATGATGGACCAGTTTGGGCCAGCAAGGGTGACTCTCGTACTACGCGCGTCGGCCGGATCATTCGCAAGATTCGCGTCGATGAGATCCCGCAGTTCTGGAACATCCTGAAAGGCGAGATGAGCTTCGTTGGCCCACGTCCGGAACGCCCACACTTCGTGGCCCAACTGGCAGAGGAGATTCCGTTTTACGAACAACGACATTTGATCGCGCCGGGCCTGACGGGTTGGGCGCAGATCAAGTATCCCTACGGCGCCTCGATCGAAGATGCGCGGCAGAAACTTCAATACGACCTTTTCTACATCAAAAATCAGAGTTTGATGCTGGACGCAATCATTCTCTTTGAAACCGTCAAAATAATTCTGTTTGGGCGGGGCGCCCAGTAACGTTTGGGTTGGAGGTTCGATATGAGTATGCGAAGACAAATGGTGCTTGTGACGCTGACTTTGGTCGCGTTGACAGTAAACATCGCGGCGCAAACGCAGGACGATACGCAAAAAGCGCGACCGCGAACTACCACGAGCGGCCAGAAGGATCCGAAAAAGCCGGTGTCAACCGACAGGCTCGAGCCCGACGATGCGTCGCGCGCGCCTTCAGATGTTTCTGACGAGATGCAGGCCAACCGGATGGAGCAGATGTCGGAAGAAGCAGCCGTCAACCCTTTCTACAACAACTTCTTCAGCACGTACCGTTTGGGTCCTGAGGATGTGATCTCGGTAGATGTATTCAACCAGGATCGCTACTCGCGAAAGAATATCATTGTTCCGCCGAGCGGCCGTATCTCCCTTTCGTTGATACCGGGTGGCGTTTTCGTCAACGGTAAAACAGTCGATGAAGTCGCCGAGTTCATCAAGAAGAAGTACGACGAATACATTATCGATCCGCAGGTTACCGTGTCGCTCGAGAAGGCGGCTTCATACCGCTACAGCGTGATTGGCGACGTGGGCCAACCGGGCATCCGTTTGATGAGTCATCGCATGACGGTTGCCGAAGCTATCGCAGAAGCGGGTGGCGTTTTGAATACAGGCAGCAAGAGCAAAGTTGTTGTATTGCGACGGCAGTCAAGCGGTGTGCTCGCTCAGATTCCGGTCAATTTGGATTCGATTTACAAAGGCAAAGCGGCTGACAACGTCTATCTCGTGCCCGGAGATCAGATCGTGGTGCCGGGAAACAAACTCAAGACGCTGCAAACCATTATGAGCTTCACGCCGATCATGAGCTTCGCTCGTATCTTCGGCGTTCCGATACCGTAATCGTATGACCAAAGCGCTCACGTCACTTCTGTTTCTGCTGCTGGTTTCCCTTTCCTCATTAGCGCAAACCGGAACGTGGGCGCGGCAGCCTGCGGGAACGATGGCGTGGTTGCATTCGGTCTTCTTTATCAATCCAAACAAAGGCTGGGCTGCCGGCAGTAAAGGCACAGTCCTGTATACGGTCGACGGAGGTAACACCTGGAAATCACACGGCGCTCCGACCGGCGACGTCGTACGCGATCTCTTCTTCATCGACGAAAACAACGGCTGGCTCGTTTGCGAAGTCAATGCCTATCAACTCAAGACCAAAGATGAGCCACGCGCTTACCTGATGAAAACCACTGACGGCGGCGAAAACTGGAAACGCATCGAGATCAAGGGATTCGATATAGACGCGATTCTCGTTCGCGCACTCTTCAGTCGCAATGGCCGCGGTTGGATTTTCGGTGAAGCCGGTTCGATTTACACCACGCACGACTCAGGTGATACATGGACCAAGCTGCGCTCGCCTACGCGGCACTTGCTGCTGGGCGGGATGTTTGTTGACGACGACCGCGGTTGGCTCGTCGGCGCCGGCGCAACGATCATTCAAACTTCAGACGGCGGCGAAACGTGGTACCAGTCAGCGCTGCCGCAAGTAGAAAAGTCAGTTCGTTTTACGGCGGTTTCCTTTGTCGATAACCGAAAAGGTTGGGCCGTCGGCAGCGGCGGTTGCGTTTATCGAACAGTTAACGGCGGTCGCACCTGGCAGCGACAGGAGTCAACAGTCGATGTCGATCTTTTCGACGTGAAGTTTGTGGATGCACTGGAAGGTTGGGCCGTTGGCGCTGAAGGAACGATTATTCACACTGTGGACGGCGGCGAACATTGGACCACTGAACGCAGTGGGACACAGCATCCGCTGGAGCGAGTTTTCTTCTCCGATCGAAATCGTGGCTGGGCCGTAGGCTTTGGCGGCACGGTCGTCGCGTATCTGCGGAATGAGGTCTCTGCAACTAATCAATAAATCTCACGCAAAGCCGCAAAGGCGCAAAGGAGAATTTGAAATCTTTGCGGCTTTGCGTCTTTGCGTGAGAAGAAAGTCTTGCATATGAAGATCATAATCCTCCATTTGGTTCTTATCTCAATGGCATCGTTCACGTACGCGCAAACGCCGGCGCAAACGCCACCGCGCGAACGAACGGTCGAGAAAGACGTCGACAACAAAAAAGACCCGGTTGCGAGTTTGCGCGAGGAGATCGAAGCGGCGCCGAACGCTTCGGAGCGCAATCGTCTGCAACTAAAGCTTGCTGACTTGCTGTTGACCACGGGTCACAAGCCGGAAGCGCTCAAAGAGTTGAACTCGATCGCAAACTCGACCGCATTCGATCCGATCGGTTTTTACAACCTCGGCAACACGTTTGCTCGGCTTGGGGAGTCGGAAGCAGCTATCGCCGCTTATAGAAAGGCTATCGAACAACGCAACGGCCGCTACTCGCGCGCCTACAACAATCTTGGCGTCCTGTTACTGCGTTCGGGTCGCTGGGATGAAGCCTACGACGCATTGTTGTCCGCACTGAAGCTCGAGAGTTTTCGTTACGCCGAAGCCAGCTACAATCTCGGTCGCGTCTACGCCGCTCGCGGCCAGTACGATCTCGCCGCGCGCGAATGGCGCCGGGCGTTAGCTGTCAATCCGCAACACGATGCTGCGGCTGAGGCCCTGGCGCGTAGCGGATCCGAAGAAACAATCGTGGTTGCGTCGCAACCAAAAACAAGCCCGCGACCCGAACCAAAGAAATCAACGGCTGCGTCCCTCGCGCCGGCTCCGAAAGTGCTCACACTCGATCAGTCGAGTTTTGATTATCTGCAACGGGCACGCAGCGCTTCGGAGCGCGGGAAGATGACGGAAGCGGTGGAGAATTTTCAGCGTGTGTTAAGCCGCCAGAATGGTTACTTTCCGCCCGCGAATCTCGAGTTGAGTTACGCGTTACTCAATCTCAAGCGCTACGACGATGCGATCAACAATCTGGTTGCCGTATCGACGCGGGACGGCGCCCGCTATCCGATCAGCTACTATCACCTCGCGCGCTTGTACGAGTTGAAAGGCGAGATGAAACTTGCGGAAGCCGCTTTTGTGAAGGCAGCGCCGAGCAATCCTCAGTTCCTGCTCGACGTCACGCGCGTCCGCGAAAAGCTCGGCGACTACAAAGGTTCGCTCGATGCGATGGAACAGTACCTCAATGTGATGGAGAAACAGGGCGAGAAGCCTGCCTGGTCCGACGAACGTCTCGCGGAGCTACGTACCAAAGCCGCAAAGCAGTAAAACCTCTCACGCAAAGGCGCAAAGAAAGACGCAAAGAACGCAAAGAAAATCTTAGCGGTCTTTGCGTCTTTCTTTTGCGCCTTTGCGTCTTCCTTTGCGCCTTTGCGTGAAACTATTTTTCCGGACGCATGTGCGGGAAGAGAATCACGTCGCGGATCGATTGTTTGTTGGTTAACAGCATCACCAGTCGATCGATGCCGATGCCGATGCCCGCGGCCGGCGGCATGCCGTACGAGAGGGCGCGGATGTAATCCTCATCCATCAACATCGCCTCTTCATCGCCTCGCTCTCGCTGCTTGACCTGATCGCGGAAGCGCTCGTATTGCTCCTCCGGATCGTTCAACTCAGAGAACCCGTTTGCGATCTCCATGCTCGCGATGTACAGCTCGAAACGTTCCGCCACGTGCGGATTCGCGGGCGAAGCCTTCGAGAGCGGCGAGATCGGTTTCGGAAAGTCAGTAATGAAAGTCGGCTGAGTCAAACCATGTTCGACGTGTTGTTCGAATAACGTCACGAGATTCTCGTTCGTGATCTGATCCGGCTCAACAATCCCTGAAAGACTCGCCTCCATCCCCAGCCGACGAAACGGCTGCCCGAAATCGATGCTGTGTTCGCCAAACTTCACATGCGTGTGGCCCAGCACCGTGAACACCACCGCCTGCAACATCTGCTCGCAAAAATCCATCATCTGGTTCACGTCGGCGTACGCCCAGTAAAACTCGAGCATCGTGAACTCAGGATTATGTCGCGTTGAAATGCCTTCGTTGCGAAAGTTGCGATTGAGCTCGAAGACCTTCTCGAAGCCGCCGACCAGCAAGCGCTTCAAGTACAATTCCGGCGCGATGCGCGCGTAGAGATCGATGTCGAGCGCGTTGTGATGAGTTCTGAACGGGCGTGCCGCAGCGCCGGTTGCGAGTGGCGTCAGCATCGGCGTCTCGACTTCGATGTAGCCGTGATCCTCGAGAATACGGCGCATCTCTTTCACTGCCGCAGCGCGTCGTTCAAAAACTTCACGCGGCGTCAGCGACTCGTCTTTCTCGAGTTTCAAACTGCCCGCAATCAGATCAGCGTAGCGCTGGCGTTGCCGGATCTCAGGATCGTGAATGCCGTGCATCTTGTCAGGCAGCGGCAACAGCGCTTTCGACAGGAACTGCATCTTCTGCACGTGGACCGAAAGCTCACCCGTCTTCGTCACAAACAAGTAACCTTCGACACCGATAAAGTCACCATGGTCCAGCAGTTGAAACATGGCCCATCCATCAACTTCACCGCCCTGCGCATCGTTACGCACGCCAACCACGTCGGCTTTGCGAATGTAGATCTGTAAACGCGAAACGCCGTCTGACAGGTGTACGAACGCGACTTTACCCATCTGACGCGGCGGCGTTGCGAGGCGGCCTGCAACCCGGACGACGATCTTGTTCAGCTCTTCCGGCGATTCGAAGTTCTGAAACTTCTCGACTATCGCCGTGATCGTGTCTTCTTTTCCCTGTTCGACGACCTCGCTCCGCTCGAATTTGTTTGGATAGACGTTGCCGACGAGTTCGCGCAGGGCGTCGAGATGCTCGCGCCGCGCGACAGTTTGATCGTTCTCTTCGATAAACGGTATAGGCATAAAGGGCCGATTATACAGACATACCATAAATCCTGTAATCTTTCGTTAATGATCGAGAAGATTCTGACCCCCGTGCAGATGCTCGGAGAGCGTGAACGTCTGCGTGCGGCGGGCGCGCGGCTGGTTTTTACGAACGGCGTCTTTGATCTTTTGCACGTCGGACACGTGCGCTATATCGCGCAGGCCCGCGCCCTCGGCGACGCGCTCCTCGTGGCTATAAACAGCGACCGCACGGTGCGTGAGTTGAAGGGACCGGAACGCCCCGTTTTCAATGAAGCGGAGCGAGCCGAGATACTCGCGGCGCTGCGGCAAGTGGACTACGTGACCGTATTCGACGACGTCTCCCCACGAACTTTGATCGCGCAACTCCTGCCCGACGTACTCGTGAAGGGCGGCGATTACGGACTCGACCAGATTCATGGCCGCGAAGAAGTTGAAGCTGCGGGTGGCAAGGTGATCTCGTTGCCTTTCGTCGAAGGCTCATCGACGACGTCCTTGATAGAACGTATTAAGAACACAGATTTACCCACATGAATTACGGATTAGTCACTGAGACAAGTGAATGCCGTAAGCTGCTCGATCAACTCCGCGCCGGCGCGCGTGTGATCTCGATCAGTGGGTTGGTTGCGGGAGCGGCGCGGGCGCTTGCGGTTGCAGCTCTTCAGCGCGATTCCGGCAAGACTTTCGCGGTAGTCTCACAAACCACTCGCGATCTCGAACCGTGGGAACGTGATCTGCACTTTTGGTACTGCGCGCTGTGCGGAAAAGAAAGTGCCGCCGGCGACATTCTCGTACTCCCCGCATCGGAAACAGATCCTTACGCCGGCGTCTCGCCGCACCCGCAAACGCTCGAACGGCGCGCGCTCGCGCTCTGGCAATTACAACAACACCCGCCGAGTTTCGTCCTGTTGACTGCCCGCGCCCTCGCACGCAAGACCATCAGTCCTGCCGCCATTGTGAAAAGCGGAGCGGTGCTGAGACGAGACGAAGATCACTCACCCGAAGCACTCGTCGATAAGCTGATGGCCACTGGTTACGTGCGCGAAGATCCGGTCGGCGCAGTTGGTGAGTTCTCGATGCGCGGCGGCATCGTCGATGTGTGGCCGCCGGGAAGAGAAGCGCCCGTGCGGCTCGAGTTCTTCGGCGACACGATCGACTCGCTGCGTGAGTTCGATCCCGAGAACCAACTCTCGATCGGCCAACTAAAAGAGGTCGAGGTGCCGCCGATGCACGAGTTCGCCATCACCCCGGTTGATTTTCAACTCTGGAGTGAAGCGGCGCGCGAACGCTGGGGTGATCCGCGGTTCGCGCGGTCCTTGCGCGACCGCACCGCGTTCGCCGAGGAAGGTGAAGCATTTCAGGGGTGGGAATGGTTGATTCCGATCGTGATGAACGCCACCTCAAACGTGTTCGAACATCTCGGCGATGCGGTGTTGATTGTCGATGAGCCGGCAGGTGTTGAGTCGTACTTGAGTGAGTTTTACGAGCGTTTGTCCGAACGTTATCGCGAGATCGATCAAGCTGACGACATTGCTCTTGCGCCGGAAGAACTTTTCCTCACCGCGGAAGAACTGCGACAGCACATTCCGATGCGACAACGAATCGAGTTGCGCACACTCGGACGCGCCGCCGCGGAACTGGATCTCGACCTTGCACTCGACGCTGAAGCGCCCCAGGTGCAGCTCGGGCGCGCGCGCGGAAAGCGGCAGCCGGTGTTTCTCTTTCCGGCAGTCGAGAGCGCGTTGGAAGTCGAGTGGCTGGCCCAATCGACGTTGCGTTATCACGGCCGCATCACCGACCTCGTCGCGGAAGTAAATCGTTCGCTCGAGGAAGCAAAGACGACGCTCTTCGTGATGCCAAGTCTCGGCGTCGCCGAGCGCATCGTCGAGATTCTCAACGAATACAACATCCAAACTCGGCTCGCGTTTACCAGTGAAACTTCAGACGACGCGAATTTTCGACCCGTAGTCGTGACTGTCGGCCGTCTCAGCGGCGGCTTCGAGCTGCCCAACTCGCGTTTGATCGTACACGTCGAAACAGACGTATTCGACGAAGCGACAGACACAGTCGAGCGACAACCGGCTGGCGCGGAACGAACCCAGCGAACCGACAAACCCCGTCGCAAATCAAAAGCGGCCGCGTTCCTTTCAGACTTTCGCGATCTGAAGCCCGGCGATTACGTGGTCCACATAGACCACGGCGTCGCGCGTTTCGGTGGTTTGCAAACACTCGACATTGGACCACGCACCGGCGAGTTCATGCTGCTCTTTTACGCTGACGAGGCGAAGCTCTACGTCCCCGTAGAACGTCTCGACCTGGTCCAACGTTACTCCAGCGCGGAAGGTCATCAACCGCAGCTCGATCGACTCGGCGGCCTCGGCTGGCAAAAGACAAATGCAAAAGCCAAACGCGCGATGAGCGACATGGCCGACGAGCTGCTGCGGCTCTACGCCGAACGAAAACTCGTCGGCGGTTACGCATTTGCCGCCGATACGCCGTGGCAACAGGAGTTTGAAGACGGCTTTCCGTTTGTGCTTACGCCGGATCAGGAGACCGCGATCGAAGACGTGAAGCACGACATGGAAGAGCCGGTGCCGATGGACCGCCTGCTGTGTGGCGATGTTGGTTACGGCAAAACAGAAGTGGCGATGCGCGCGGCGTTCAAGTCAGTGATGGAAGGTAAGCAGGCGGCGATCCTCACGCCGACGACAGTGCTCGCTTATCAACACTACGACACGTTCCGCACGCGCTTCGCTCCGTTTCCGGTGAAGGTTGAATTGTTATCGCGCTTTCGTTCGTCGAAAGAGCAGAAGGAAGTGGTGAAGAAAGTCGAAACGGGTGAGATCGACGTCGTCATCGGTACGCATCGCATTCTCTCGAAAGACGTTCAGTTCAAGGATCTCGGGCTCGTCGTTGTTGACGAAGAACAACGTTTCGGCGTCGCACATAAAGAGCGACTCAAGCATTTGAAGAAACGCGTGGACGTGCTGACACTTTCCGCGACGCCCATTCCGCGCACGCTCAACATGTCGCTCAGCGGCATGCGTGACATGTCGCTCATAGAAACGCCGCCACGAGATCGGCTCGCGATTCAAACTCAGGTGGTGCAGTTTTCGGAGAGCGTCATCAAGTCGGCAATCGATCTCGAACTGTCGCGGGGTGGCCAGGTGTTCTTCATTCACAATCGCGTGGAGACGATCGACACGATCGCAGCGCTCGTTCACCGGCTCGTGCCGCAGGCGCGGCTGGCTGTCGGCCATGGTCAGATGAACGAAAAAGAGATGGAAAAAGTGATGCTCGATTTCATCGATCACAAATACGATGTTTTGGTTGCAACCACCATTATCGAGAACGGGATAGACATCCCGCGCGCCAACACCATCATCATAAATCGCGCCGATCACTACGGTCTTTCTCAGCTTTATCAGTTACGCGGGCGTGTGGGGCGCTCGAGCCGCAGGGCTTATGC
>JBKPJP010000085.1:0-4844 GCA_046730735.1 Acidobacteriota bacterium
ACACTGGGTGATACATAGGTAGTATCACCCCCGTCGTTAATTCTCCATGGGAGAACTGAGATAAAGGCAAGGGCACTGGTCTTGGGGGAGGTCAGTGCCCTCTCTTTTTGCCTACTCGCCATCTTACCAGTAAAAATCATTCAGGTTGAAGTTCTCTGCGGTTCTCGGCGTAACTCTGCGTCCTCTGCGTTAAAAGCCACTTTCACGCGGAGGACGCAGAGTTACGCTGAGAACTGCAGAGATAAATCCCTTCCCTATTGACGCCCACTAAAAACAAGTTGACAATTCTCCAGTCCAAATTCATAAGAGGTGCCCGCCCATGTCTAACCGTAAACGAAAGTTGTTCGTTTTTTGTCTGATCATCGCCTTTATGATGACCGGTCTTCCTTCACGCGCCGATACGTTCAGACCAGTGGTTCGTGGCAAACGTGGCGTGGTAGCCGGCGGCGCTCCGCTGTCGGTCGAAGCGGGTTTGCGAATTCTTCAGCATGGCGGTAACGCGGTCGATGCCGGCGTAGCGACGATTCTCGCCGCGTCAGTAATCGAGTTTTCACACTTTTCGTTTGGCGGCGAAGTGCCGATTCTGATCAAGTTGAAAGGTCAGAAGGTGGTAGTGATTGAAGGCATGGGCACGGCTCCGATGAAAGCGACGCGCGAGTTCTTCGTCAATCGTGCCACGAACGAAAGCGGTGCACCGACTTTAACTTCCAGCACCAGGAAAGGCGGACTCATACCGTCGACTGGACCACTCTCAGCGACAGTGCCCGCAGTGCTCGACGCGTGCGTCGTCGCGCTCGATCAGTTCGGGACGAAGTCTCTTGCCGAAGTGATGGAACCGGCCATTCAACTCGCCGACGGCTTCCCGCTCGACGAGTTAAGAGTCAATTACATCAGGACCAGATCGCCGATCTTTTCGCAGTGGCCCGATGCAAAACGGATTTTCCTGCCGGGCGGCGAGGTGCCGAAAGTAGGCGAGATCTTCGTGCAGGCTGACCTGGCGCGCACGTTGCGCGAGATAGTCAAGGCCGAACGTCTTGCGTCGAAAGGCACGCGAAATAATCGTCACGCGGGATTAATGGCGGCGCGTGATTACTTCTATCGTGGCCCAATCGCACGCCGTATCGGTGCTTACATGCAAGCAAACGGCGGACTGCTTGCGGCGGATGATTTTGCAAAGTTTGCGGCAAAGGTGGGGCAACCAGTCGAGACTAGCTATCGCGGTTATGAAGTGTACAAAGCCGGTTTCTGGACGCAGGGTCCGGCACTTGTCGAAACCCTCAACATGCTCGAAGGTTTCGATTTGAAGAAGATGGGCCACAACTCGCCCACATACATTCACACACTCGCTGAAGCACTCAAACTCGCGATGGCCGATCGCGATCGTTATTACGGCGATCCGAATTTCGTGAAAATTCCGACGACTCAGTTGTTGTCGAAAGACTATGCAGCGTTGCGACGACCTTTGATCGACGAGCGTCACGCATCTTTGGCTCAACAACCCGGCGATCCGATGAACATGAAAGCCGTGCTCGCAACTGCAGCACAAACCATCGGTCGCGCTTCAGCCCTGCCGGAGATTGAACGCGCCAACGACACCACGTGCGTCAACGTTGTAGACAGAGACGGAAACCTGTTCAGCGCCACGCCGAGCGGCGCCTGGCTGCCGGCCGTTGTTGCCGGTGATACCGGCGTATTGATGGGCCAGCGTTTGCAATCGTCACTGACCGATCCCAACAGCCCGAACGTCGTGGCGCCAGGCAAACGCCCGCGAATTACTTTGACCCCGACACTCGTGCTCAAAGGTGGCGAGCCGTTCATGGTGTTGAGCACGCCGGGTGGCGACAATCAGGACCAGGCACTGCTTCAGGTGCTGCTGAACATCGTCGAGTTTGGCATGAACCCGCAGGAAGCAGTCGAAGCGCCGCGCTTTGACACGCAACACTATGTCAGCTCGTTTGACGATCACGAGTTTCTGCCGGGTTCACTCAACGTCGAGTCACGCGTAGGTTTGAAAACGATTGAGGAGTTGTCGGGAAAAGGACACAAGGTTAAGGTCCAGGGGGAATGGGGCACGCTGTCTGCGCCCACGGTGATCATTTACGACCCGAAGAATGGTGTCGCGGCGGCCGGTGCTGATCCGCGGCGCAGTCGCTACGCTGTTGCGTGGTAAGTCAATCCATAGATTACACAGAACAGAGGAATAAAACATGGGACTGGAAGAAGGAAAACGTTTCGTAGATTTCAAACTGAAGAACCAGGACGGCGAGACAGTCTCGCTCGACGACTTCAAAGGCAAGTGGCTCGTCGTTTACGTCTATCCAAAGGACGACACGCCCGGTTGCACGATTCAGGGCAAGTCGTTCACGGCAACGAAGCAGGAGTTTGACGACGCAAACATCGCGGTCGTCGGTGTGAGCGCGGACGACGTGCAGTCGCACAAAGACTTCTGCAACAAGTTTAGTTTCACTATCGACCTGCTCGCGGATCCGAATCACGAGCTCCTGCAAGCTGCGGGTGTGGGCCAGAGTGAATACAAGGGAACGATGTACTGGGACCGCACCAGTTTTGTAATCGATCCGGAAGGCAACCTGCGCAAGACGTACCTCAAGGTGAATCCCGAGGGTCACGAACGCGTGTTGCTCAACGACATCAAAGCAATGCAGGGCAGTGCAGCTTCAGCGTAGACGATGCTTGCATACGTTTTTTGGCACTGGCCGCGTCCAGAGATCGAGCGCGGCCAGTACCTGGACCATCTAAACGCGTTTCACGAGACACTCGCCGCGAACAAGCCGCCGGGTTTCCAGCGGTCAGTGGTGTTCAGTATTCGAGGCGCTAACTGGCTAAACACGGACGGCGAAGCGTTCGAGGAGTGGTATTTACTCGACGACTCAGCCGCGATGGATCCGTTGAACGATGCGGCGGTGTCAGGTGTTTGCGAAGAGCCGCATAATCGCGCGGCGCGGGAAGCGGCGGACGGTACGGGTGGCTTGTATCGACTGCGCGCCGGAACAGGTGATCTGGCACAGGCAAAGTTCGCTACGTGGTTAAGCAAACCCGCGGGTATTTCCTACAAAGCCTTCTATGCCGGACTGGAACCAGGCCTAACCTTATGGGGCCGCCAGATGACACTTGGACCAACCACTGAATTCTGTATTCACAGCCCAACACCAGTTCAGTTATCCGCCTCAATCCGCGTCATCCGTGTTCAACTCCACCAGGAGTGGACAATGATCTGAAGCAGCTCGAACACGCTCCTGCGGCTCCTTGATGACTTCAACCTTAGCGAGTCGATCGATAAAAACTTTCGGTACAAAAACGTAATCGAGCCTTACGTGCGGGTCCCAGGTGGGAAACGTATATCCCTTGTCGTCCGGATGCAGTCTGCGAAAACCATCACCGTAACCCGCGTCGAGCATCAATTGAATCGTCTCGCGTTGCAGCTTACGGCCGCTGATCCAGATCAGTGCACGAATCCACGCCGGCAGGCGTTCGAGCTCGAGAACTTCTCCCGGAGCGAGGGCGTTGAAGTCGCCGAGCAAAACGTGGAAACCATCCTGATGACGTTTGATCCCGTCGAGCAGTGAACGAATCTCGCGCGTGCGCCGGCGTTCGTCCCACTTCGAGAATCGCGCACTCAAGTGCAGGCCAAAGATACGCGTCTTACCTCCGGCCGGAACGATCTCCAGAAACGAGTGCTTTGAGCCGGCAGGATAGTGCCACTCGTAATACTCAATCTCCTGCCGACTCAGGAAACCGATCGAATGACTACGTCGCGCGGCCCAGTACGGAAACTTCGTATCAGCCGCCAAACGCTCAATCACTCTCGGATCGGTCGCTTCCTGAAAAACAACGACGTCAGGCGCGGCAGCGACGATCGTCTCCGCCAGTGCCTGCTCCCGACCGCCGCCGCCAAAACGAATGTTGTAGCTCAGCAACCTGAGCGTCACGCCTCTTCACCCGATGGGACCACCACATAGTATGGTTCACCGAACAAGACGTCGCGACCATAAAGAACGAGACTCGACGTTGCCTGCATATTCACCGGCCGGCCCACGAGCTGCTGCAACGACTCACGCAACGGGTTCAGACTCGGCGCAATATCGGGATCTTTATCGCACAAGGGTTTCGTGTGCAGTCCGGGGATGTAATAAGCGTCTGAGTTCCACGCCTCCATGACTTTGCTGCCGACGAGTGTCACGTCGATGTCGCTGGTTCCCTTGCCTTGCGAATCGTACGGCGTACCGTCCTCGTGACGTTTGTTCGTGACGATGCTGCCGCGCAAGACAATCCCTGTTCCTTCGGGAAGTCCCTGCTGTAGTTTTCGATAGAAAGCGATGAACAGGCGCTCGTCACCTCCGAATGCAAGCGTCACGATGCGCGAACGGATCTCGCTCTCGTCCATCTCGTAAGGGTCTTTAGGCATAGTTATCTTTTCGAAATCTTTGTTCCAGGGGGCTCCTAACGGGAGATGTCTCTCACAATCTCGTAAAGCTCGCGCGTGCCCTGGCGAACGTTCTTTACCGAGATGCGTTCGTTGTTGCCATGCACACCTTCATCCTCTTCGGGGGTGGTGTAAATCGGGGACCAACCGTAAGCCACGATGCCGAGCTGCCGGTAAAGCTGGCTTTCAGTATAACCGCTCAGCATCTTGGTGGTGACAATTGCGCCGGGGTGATTCTCTTTCGCCTTGCGAGCGATCAGTGAAAACAGTTCGGTGTTTGTCGCGGAGCTGTTGGGTGGCTTGAACCGGTTCACGTTTTCAATCTTTATCGTCGGATCGGCGATCACAGCAGTGAGTGCCTTGAGAAACTCTTGAGGGGATTCGCCCGGAAGCAGTCGAACAT
>JBKPJP010000086.1:0-2818 GCA_046730735.1 Acidobacteriota bacterium
CTCCTGGGCGCCCTGCTCAGTAATTACCAGCTCACCGGCGACAAGCGTCTGCTCGACCTCGCCGAAGATCTCGGCAATCGCCTGTTGCCGGTCTTTAATTCCCCGACCGGCATGCCTTATCGATACGTCAACCTGAAGACCGGCAAAGTCAGTAAGCCGGTCAGCAATCCCGCTGAAACAGGAACGCTGATCATCGAGTTTGGCACGCTCAGCAAACTCACCGGAAAACCGGTCTTCTACGAAAAAGCAAAGCGCGCCCTCGTCGAGACTTACAACCGCCGCTCGAAGATCGGACTCGTCGGCGAATGGATCAACGTCGAAACAGGGAGTTGGACCAACACTGACAGCCACATCAGTGGCGCGATCGATAGTTACTACGAATACCTTCTGAAATGCTCGTTGTTGTTTGGCGATCAGGACTGCGGGCGCATGTGGAACGCCAGCATCAAAGCCATCAACAAGTATCTCGCGGACGATTATCGAGAGGAACTCTGGTACGGACACGCCGACATGAACACCGGGGCGCGCCGCGCCACGACGTACGGCGCGCTCGACGCCTTCTTTCCGGCGGTGCTGGCATTATCGGGAGACATGCGGCGCGCGCGGGAGTTGCAGGATTCGTCGTTCCTGATGTGGTACCACGAAGGTATCGAACCGGAGGAGTTTAATTATCGGGAGCGCAAGATCGTCTCGCCCGGCTATCCGCTGCGGCCCGAGATCGTCGAATCGACTTACTATCTCTACCACTACACCAAGGATGAGAAGTATCTGCTGATGGGCGAGAAGCTCTGGCGCGACTTTGTGAAGCACTGTCGCACTGACGAAGGCTACGCGGCGTTGAAGAGCGTGGTGACGAAGGAAAAGAGCGACTCGATGCAGAGCTTTCTCTTCGCAGAGACTTTCAAATACTTTTACCTGCTTTTCTCACCACCCGAGACGCTCGACTTCGATAAGGTAATCTTCAATACCGAAGCACACCCAATCAAAAAATTTAGCCGCGGATAACACGGATTAATTACGGATTAAATCGGTATTCTATCCGTGTTATCCGCGGTTTATTTATTTATATTCGACGCCAAGATTCTCAAACAGGAACGCGTAAATATCACGCGTCTGCTCGATCGCCTTGGTCGTGTTGCTGGCGCCGTGAGCCGAGTTCACATCCACGCGAATGAGAATCGGGTTTGGTCCACCCTGCGCCGCCTGCAACGCAGCCGCATACTTATAGTTGTGCGCAGGCACCACGCGGTCGTCGTGATCGGCGGTCGTGATCAGTGTGGCTGGATACTTCACGCCTGGTCTCACGTTGTGGTACGGCGAGTAAGCATAGATCGCCTTGAACTCAGCCTCGTTTGCCTCGGCCGAACCGTAATCAGCAATCCAGTTCCAACCAATCGTGAACTTCTGGAAGCGCAGCATGTCCATCACGCCGGCCGACTCAATGACTGCACGGAACAGTTCAGGCCGTTGATTCGCCACAACGCCGACCAGCAGTCCACCGTTCGAACCACCCTGAATCGCGAGTTTGCTCGGCGACGTGTACTTGTTTGCAATCAGCCACTCGGCCGCTGCGATGAAGTCGTCAAACACATTTTGCTTCTTCAGCTTCGTGCCGGCTTCGTGCCACTTCTCGCCATACTCGCCCCCGCCACGGATGTTTGCGGAAGCGTAGACCACGCCCTGTTCGAGCAACGCCATGCGCAGTGAGCTGAAGCCCGGAGTGGTCACGACGTTGAAGCCACCGTAGCCATAGAGCAGTGTCGGATTGTTACCGTCGAGTTTCAGTCCTTTCTTATAGACAAGGAACATCGGCACCTTCGTACCGTCTTTGCTGTTGTAGAAGACCTGTTTGGTTTCGTAGTTATCGGCCTTGAATCCGGGAATGTCTACCGTGCGGAAGACAGTCGACTTCTTAGTGGCGATGTCATACTTGAAGATCGTCGGCGGGTAGTTGAACGACGTGAAACTATAGAACACATACTTGTCGTCACTTAGACCACCGAAACCGCCTGCTGTTCCGACACCCGGCAGCACGATTTCGTTTTCGAGCTTGCCGTCGAGACTGAAGACATACGCGCGCGTCGCGACATCTTTGCGCCACGATGCAAAGAGTTTGCCGCCGGCAGTTCCCGTGCCTTGCAACGGCTCGGCTCTTTCGGGCAGAACCTCTTTCCAGTTGCTCTCAGCCGGATTCTTCGGATCGACCAATACAACGCGACCATTCGGAGCGTTCTTGTTGGTGCGAACCAGGAGTTTGTCGCCGACGTTATCGATGACGCCGAAGCTGTCGTCACCAATCTCGCCTACGATCGGAGTGAACTTTTCTTCGTTCTTCGAGAGATCTTTGATGAAGATCGCGTTTCCTTTTTTGCCTTTGCCACGTTCTGAGACGTTGAGGATCGCGAAGCGCTCGTCTTCGGTAGTATCTACGCTCTGGAAGCGCTGCGGATGTTCTTTGTCGTCGTAGATGAGGACATCGGAGGACTGCGGCGTGCCGACTTTATGAAAGTAGACAGCCTGAAATTCGTTCTTGCTGCTGAGCTCTTTGCCCTTCGCCGGTTCGGGATAACGGCTGTAGTAAAAACCATCGCCCTGCCACGACACGCCTGAATTTTTCATCCACCTGACTTCGTCGTCGAGCTTCTTGCGCGTCGCAACTTCCATCACGCTGAGCAGGACCCAGTCAGAGCCGCCTTGCGAGGCGCCGTAGGCGACGTACTTGCCGTCTTTCGAGAGCGAGAACGTGCTCAGGGTCGAAGTGCCGTCGGCTGAAAATTTGTTTGGATCGAGAAAAACTTCCGGCGTGCCGTTTACGCCT
>JBKPJP010000087.1:0-10880 GCA_046730735.1 Acidobacteriota bacterium
ACACAGATTCATAAACTTAGGTTAACAATTCAAGAATCTGTGTAATCTGTGGATGGATCTAACGGTTTCGCACGAGTGCCCGAGCTTTTTGACGGAGGGCGGTGCGATAGGGGGCGGCGTCAGTTCCCGCTGCGTTTGATAGCCATTGAATCCGTGGGGTGCCGCGAGGCGTGGTTTCGCCGGTCATTTGCATTGAGTACGTTTTCTTCTCGTTGGGGACAAACAAGACCATGCGTCTCAACGTCCGGCTTTCGCTGGAGTCTTTGCCACTAAACAGCAGTTCCGGATAACCATCTTCATCGGCGTCAACCAGTTCAGAGTTCCAAGTCGCGTGACTGAAGCCTTTTGTATCGAGTTTGCCTTGAACAGTGACGCGATACTTAGTGTCACGGCGTTGCAGCACCATGAAATTCGTGGTGCCGGCCTTGCGTTGATTGTTGACAAAAACGATCGCCGGACCTGAGTCAGTATCGAGAATCTCCAGCGCGCCCACCGAGCCGCCGCGCGCAAATTGCCCTGCTATCTTGCGGGCCTGATTCAGCGTCAACTCTTCTACCGTGGCTCGATTCTCACGCGGTTGAGCTGTAGTGCTGTTAGCCGGAGCAACATCGTTGCGCCAGGAAGTCGGCGTGAAGGTCACTTTCGAAGCAGCGACGGGAAGCGCCGATTCAGGTATGCGTGGTTGCGGCGCACTCTCTCCCGTGTAACCCCAGGCGAGCAATGCACTGAAAGTCGTAACCAGCACAAGCGGAGCACCAACTCTAAAAACCAGGTTTCTTCCGGCGTCGGCAGCGGCAACCATCGCCGAGAGCGGTTCCAATTCGGGCAACGTGCTTTCAGGCCTCGTGAGGCTGCGTTCCAGAAGCATCTTCGCCAACGCTGCCGTGCGCGGACGATCCTCAGGACGCTTCGCGAGCAAAGTGTGAACTGCGAGTGCGAGCGGTCGCGGGATGTCCTGTCTTAAACGCGGCAACGGAGGCGCAGGCGCAGTTGCCTGTTTCACTAACAACGCCGATTGCAGTGGATCAACGAAAGGTGGTCGACCCGCAAGCATTTCGTATAACAGAATGCCGAGACTGTAGAGATCGCTGCGCGCGCCGACACGCTGTCCCAAACACTGTTCGGGCGACATGTAGCGCGGCGTTCCCACTATCTGGCCCGAACCGGTGCTCGCGTGTGTGTGCGTGGCCTCAGCCGATGAAGCCAAAACTTTCGCGACACCGAAGTCGAGCACACAAACGCCGCGTTTGCCGAGCAGGATGTTTGAAGGTTTTAAGTCGCGATGAACGATACCCAGCCGGTGTGCTTCTTCGAGGACGTCACAAATCTGCGTTGCTATCTCGACTGACTGCGTTGCGGAGAAACGCCCCTGTCGCGCTAATGCCTGTGACAGCGTTTCGCCCTCGACAAACTCCATCACGATGAAGTGACGGCCATCGGGCAGATTACCGGCGTCGAAGATCATCGCGGCGTTTGGGTGGCGCAACTTCGCCATCGTTCGCGCTTCGCGCAGAAAACGATCGGCGACGTCCGCATCACCAGCGAACTCGCGTCGAATAATCTTTACGGCAACAGGACGTTCGAGACCGAGGTGTGTGGCAAGGTAAACCGTGCCCATGCCACCGGTCCCGATTTCACGTTCTATTCTGAACCTGCCAGCGATAAATTGGGGGACATCCATGTCTGACCTTCCCTCGGGTTAAAAAAGGTCTCAGTCCATCTCGCTTTTGGGCGTGGTTGGGGGAAAGAGGCTCGCTAGTTTACCACGGATTTTCGCGAATGAATACGGATAAGATCCGCGTTCATCGCGAGATCCGTGGTCTATTTATCCAAACCGGGATGAACTCCCGGCACATTCGGAATCCAGAACACCTGTCCATTTATTTCGAGGCTGCGAAGCCCGTGCTTCGGCAAGTCTTTCTCTTTTAACCCGAGAAACGTGAAATGCGGTAAGTCGCTGAGCACGGTTTGAAACCAACCATGCTTCGCCATGATCTCGCGTACGCGTGGATTTTCGAACTCGTTCACGTCAAACGCGAGCATCGCGATGTGTTGCGAAGTGCCGGGCGCGGCGATCGAGTAAAGAATCGACTTGGAAAGATCTTTACTGAAGTAAATGCCCGTCTTTTCGAGTTCCAGAACTTCAGCGATTTGTAGTAAGAGTGGAAGACTCCGCAAACGAGCGACTTGTTCGGCGTTCAAACGTCCCTGCCCGAGCCAGTAGTCGAGCGCCGGCTCGAAACGAGAATTCCACAACCGGACACTGTCTTCGTAGTTGCGGCGTGCAGCTTCAGCGCCGTCGCGTGGCGTGATATCAAGGCCTTCCTTCTGTGCTTCCGCGCGGGCCTTGTTTAGTTTCTTGAGTGCTTCGGGTTGGAGCTCGATTTCGTCAAAGCCGATGACTTCCGAGTCAAAACCCGCCGCGTCCTGGAATCGTGTGACCTGTTCTTCGTTGGTGAAGACGCAGACGGGCGGCGGCATAACTTTCTTATCAGCGACGAATATCGCGCCGTACTCCTCGAGGATGCGCCGCGACACCGGATTCGACGGCGGGCAAATGTTTTCGATTTTTATCTTCCGCTTTTTGAGGGCCTTCGCGAGTGCTTCGTAAAAAGGAGTTGGTTCGGTGAAGTCCTTCGATTCGCGAATCGAGTTCGGAGAAATCATTGAGTGTGTTGACATGTTTCCCGGTACTTGTATCACCCCGCTTGCGACAAGAATCAAAATCAGACTTAGCATGGATTAAAGCGGAGACGATGATAGTGGCGGCTGATTCTGGCGGTCAACCGGTGCGGAATATGCTAGGCTCAACAGCCATAAGCGTTTTGTCATGAAGAGTGTTGATCTGTTTATGGAACTGGTCGCGACCTACCGCAAGCACGGTTGGGAATTGCGGACTGCACTGCTGCGATCGGCCACACTCGCAGTGCTCGGCAAACAGGAAGCACAACTACTCGACAAAGTTCCGGTTAAAGAAGCGGGCTTCGATGCCTTGTGGTTCTCGCGCCCGTCACACAACAATCGCGAAGCGTGGGAATTACGACTTTTGGGACAAACGCCGTATGCGCTCTTCGAGACGTTCGAGGTCGATGAGACTGAGGAAGAGCGCGACGACGTAAAGCTCGAGATGGAAGCACGGATGAGAGATTACGTTCTCGGAGAGAAATAAGCCGCGGATAACACGGATTTTTAAATCGGATTTTTTATCCGTGTTATCTGTGGTTACTGTTTTCCTAAACGCACTGGAATCTCGATTTTTTCATATTCCTTAGGCTCACCTTCCTTAGGTTCACCCTCCGCTTCAGGATCGCCTTTAGGTCGCATCACCACGAGCTTCACCGTGGTGTAAGGCAGTGCGCGGCGCACGCGCATCAGGAACTCACCGTTAGTGCGAATCGGAACTCCATCAAACTCAATCACGATATCGCCATTCTTAACTCCCGCAATATCAGCAGGACGGTTGCGCAAGATCGTTCCCAACTTCACCCCGCGAATATTCGTTCCCGGCACTTTCACGGTTTCCGCGTCGCCGTCTTCGTAACCAAACTGCGCTCTGCCTTCGGGTCGACGCTCAAACTCGCGAGTCAAGCGCCGGTATTCGTCCAGCGAAATCGTCGTTAATTTGGCAGTCTTCTTTTGACCATCTCTCAGGTACTCAACGTCGATAGTTTTTCCAATCGGCGTTCGAGTCATGAGTTCGTCTATCTGATCTTCATCGTGTATCTGCTGGCCGTCGACACTCACAATCACGTCACCGCCAATGAGCCCGGCCTTGTCGGCTGGTCCGCCGGGCGCGCTTACTGATTCGAAGATCACACCGTCGTCGGTGTTGTTGAATTCATCAACGCCGAGATACGACTTAACCACCGGCGTCTGTACAAAACCGACATTCGTCGCTCGTTTCGGAGCGACGATCGCCGTGAACGCAGCAGCGGCCACAAAAAAGATGAGCAAGCCCACAAAGATCCACGACATACCGCTGAAACGACGTTTCTTTTTAGGCGTCGCCGCCGGCAGAACAGCGGTAGGCAGTTCGTTACTCCCGGCATACGCGCCGGCGCCATAGCCGGCCATGCTTTGAGGAAGTCGGAATCCGCAATTTCGACAAAACCGCAGATCAGACGGCATCCTCGAATGGCAGTTTGAGCACGTGATTTCTGTAGCCTGCGACATTGGAGTCCCACCTATTGTTAACGTTTAGTCGAAGAATACACGGACAGGTTCTATACGCCAAATAATGTTTTCCGGTTGCATTGCAGTGGGTCCGATGGACTTCCTGTCCACTAACAGGCATATTTACTGATGGAGGACGCGGACGGTGGAAATAACCAAGGCACTCGCAGCGTTGCAACCGCTTTACGGTAAAGACAACGTCGAGATTATTACAACTGATGGCCGGCGAGTGCGCGGAACAGTTAAAAGCATGAAAACCACCCAGGCGCTCACCACTCCGAGCGTGAAGATGGAATGCGCCAACGGCCAGATCGTGAAGATCCCCTTCCCGACGATCGCCGAAATCAAAGATCACAACCTTTCCAGTTAAAAACGGCGAATTTCGTCTTTCGCTTCACTTGGCGTATAGTACGCCGAATTTATGAGGATCGACGATCTCGGTAGCCGCATTGCAACCGCTTGGTCTGAGCTTCGTCCCACGACGCGAGGACTGGTCGAGCGAGCCCTGCAAGCAGGTACGCCAATGCCGCGTAATTTCCATTACGACGCGCGCGCGGATCTCGAACTCAGCCGGTTTCTGGCCACACTCGACGACCGCGCCGCGGAAAAGACCGACGCCCTCGACGCTGAAAATAGTGGAAAACTCAAATCGATTGCCGACACTTGCGCCGCAGTCTTGTCGGAAAAAACCGAGTCGGCCGAAGTCTTCACACAACTCGTCAAACGCGCCGAGATGCAACGAGATTATCGACGCATCGACCTGCTCGCCGATGCACTGACTTCACGCTTTCCGCCGAGCGAGATTTGCGAACTGGCGCGCTCCGAAGACACAGTAGTTCGCGAGCTTGCAAATGAAGCACTCGCGCGCTGCCCGATTTCAGTCCTGGCTGCTTTGCTTAACGATCCGGTTGATTCTGAAACTGCACGCGCAGCGTTGCGCAGGCAAGTGGTGGAGTACGGCTCCGAGGAAGCGCGCCAGATTGTTAACGCGCTCGATCAAGTCGACGATATGTTGTGAAGTCGTTCGACTACCTGATCGATGAGCCAGTTGGGAGTTGAAGCGCCGGCCGTTACGCCAACCTTCTTCACGCCTTTCAAGTCAGCGGGATTTATCTCAGCCGGAGTTTCGATCAGAAAACTCTTCGCGCACTGTTCCTGACAAACTGCCAATAACTTCACGCTGTTTGACGAGTGACGTCCGCCGATGACGTAAAAAGCATCGACTTGTCCGGCGAGTGCGCGCGCCGCGTCCTGCCGATCGCGTGTAGCCGAACAGATCGTGTTGACTACCTGCGGCTCCGTATCGGTCTTCTCACGCACGGCTTCCGCGACTTCCAGAAACGTTTGCAACTTGATCGTGGTTTGCGAAACCACGAGGGGTTCGCGCAAGTGTGGAAGCGCAGCTACTTCACTCGCATCGCGTACGACGTAAGTGTTGTTTGGCGCATAACCAACGACGCCGATCATCTCCGGGTGATCCGGATTGCCGGCGACGACGACATCGCGGCCCTGGCGCGCGGCTCGTTCGGCGAGATGCTGTACGCGCGTGACGAATGGGCAGGTCGCATCGATCACTTTAGCGGCGCGTTCTTCCAGCTCGCGCTGCACTTGCGGTGTGACGCCATGCGCGCGAATCACGGCGATCGTGTCGGCGCCGGCTTCTTCAGGTGAGTCGATCGTCGAAACGCCGCGAGCCCCAAGTCGCTCCATCTCCTGCGCGTTGTGAATCAGTGGTCCAAGTGAACGGATCGGGCGCACGCCTTCGTCAACTACTTCTTCGACCATCTCAACGGCGCGCTCGACGCCGAAACAGAATCCGTATTCGTCTGCCAGTAAGACTTCCATTTAAGTTTCCTAAACTGCCGGGCCCGAAGTGGCGTCAGCCGCCCTGCGTTGGCGACACTTCTCGCGCCACTCTTCTCTCAGCCGATCGCCGCCCGCGACACGTTCGTCAATCCAATTCGTTTCCCAGTCGACGAGGCAACGCACCTGGTTGAGCACGGCCTTCTTGAAGTCACCCAGCGCGTGGGCCACATCCTTCGGCATAATTGCGTAGGAAAAGTCACCGATTTGACGCAATCCGTCGCAAACGGCCTCTGTGCAATCACGAACGGGGTCACGACCTGCTTCCATATTAAAAACCTCCACCACTTCGCATTCTAGCACCATCTGCTTTACGCCTGCACGACAGGCGGAGTTTCACGCAAAGACGCAAAGGAAAACGCAAAGGCACCAAGGGATCTTTGCGCCTTTGCGTCCGTCTTTGCGCCTTTGCGTGAAAACCGTCCTACGACGGCAAGCCTTTTCGGGCGATTGACTCCATTAAACCGCAGAAGCGGTCGAGCTCGCCGAGGGTGGTGTAGACGTTTGGGGTGATGCGGATGCCTTTGAACTCTTCATGTACGATCGGCGTCGTGAAGACACGATGCTTGTTGAAGAGATAACTTCCGATCGCCACCGGCTCAACCCCTTCAACATTCACGTTTGCGATCGCACACGACTGACTCGGATCGAACGAAGTGTTGAAAGTAATCTTCGGAACGTCTTTCAAACGATTCATCCAGTAACGCGACAGGTACCTGAGCCGTGCTTCTTTACGCTTGCCGCCGATGCCATTGTGAAACAGCAGCGCCTCACCGATCGCGATCCGCGGCGCGGCCGAGTGCGTTCCGATCTCTTCAAACTTGCGAATATCGTTCGCCTGCTTCGACTCCGCCGCCATCAACGGCCAGAGTTTCTCGATCTTGTCGCGCCTGACGTAAAGCAGCCCGGTTCCTTTCGGCGCATAAAGCCACTTGTGCAGGCTCGTGCCGAAGTAATCGCAACCGAGATCTTTCTGTTGGAAATCAAACTGCGCGTAAGAATGCGCGCCGTCGACGATAGTCTCGATGCCCTTCGCACGCGCGAGTTCGCAGATCTGTTTTACGGGCGTGATCTGTCCCGTGATATTCACTTGATGCGAAACGAGGATCAGCTTCGTCCGGCTCGTGATCCCTTTTTCAAACGCTGCCGTGATCTCCCCAAGGTTCTTCGGTGGGATCGGAATCTTCACCATCTTCAGCACAAGACCTTCGCGACGTTCACGTTGCCGCAGCGTAGTCAGCATGCGCGGATAGTCCTGTGTGGTCGTCAGTATCTCGTCACCCGGTTTGAAATCCATTCCCATCAAAAGGATCTCGAGGGATTCTGACGCGTTGCGGGTAATGGCGATCTCTTCGCGATCGCAGCCAAACATCTCGGCGAGCCCGGTGCGAATCGTCTCCGATTGCGGCTCGAGCAGTTGCCACATCGTGTAGGCAGTCGCATCTTCCTGCTGCCAGATGTAACGAACGAGCGCTTCGGTAACGATGCGCGGGCTGGGTGAGACGCCGCCGTTGTTGAGATTCACGATGCCGCGCGTGACGGTGAACGCATTCTGGATTACGGACCAGTAGTCTTCATCCATCGCGGCCTGTTCCGGCGTGAGGTGCGCAACGCTGCGACTCGCCGCTTCCACGTCCTTCAACAGTGCGCCAATCGCGGGCACGGTCAACGCAGCCAGCCCGAGGCCCTTACCGGCCAGCGAAAGAAACTCACGACGCCGTGGTTTTGTCATTTAACTGTTTCCTTCGTAAACGATCTCGCCGTTGATAACCGTCATCACACAGCGTGTCTTTAATATGTCCAGCTCAGGGATCGTCATGATGTCGCTGGAGAGGATCGTGAGATCGGCGAGTTTGCCGGTCTCGATCGTGCCGCGCAGTTTCTCTTCGAAGGCAGCGTACGCGGGCCAGAGTGTAAACATCTTCAACGCCTGGTCGCGAGTGACGGCTTCTTCGGGATGCCAGCCTTCACCCGAGAACCCTTTCTGATCTTTGCGCGCCACTGCGGCGTAAAACTCGATCATCGGTTCGCCGCGTTCAACCGGAGCGTCAGATCCGCCCGGCACAACCACGCCCGACTTGATAAAACTCTCCCACGCGTACGCACCCGCGAGGCGCTCGATGCCGAGACGCTTCGGCGCAAAGAAGAGATCGCCAATCGCGTGCGACGGCTGCATCGACGGAATAACTCCGAGTTTCGCAAAGCGCGGAATGTCCGCGGGATTTACGATCTGCGCATGCTCGACTCGCCAACGCGGCTCAGCAACTTTTCGCTGCCCCCGCGGCACGGCTTTGAATGCCGCCTCATACTCGTCGAGTATGAAGCGATTCGCGCGATCGCCGATCGCATGTGTCTCCACTTGAATGCCCTTGCGCAACGCGTCGACCAGCATCGGTCGCAACTCTTCCGCTTTGACTGTCAAAAACCCTGAAGTGTCAGGCGCGTCTGAATATGGACCAAGCAATGCCGCGCCACGCGAACCAAGTGCACCGTCGGAAACAACTTTTATGGTCCTGACATTGAAACGATTTCCAAAAGCGCCGATAGTTGGACCTTCGTTTAGCAGGCGAGTGGCGTTTGGTCCTGGTCCATAAACGGCTTTGTAGATGCGAAGCTTGATCGTTCCGGCCGCGTAGAGTTTTTTGAAGATGTCAACGTCCGCGTAACTGCCGCCCGCATCCTGAATCTGCGTCCAGCCGAGCTCGATGTCGCGCTTCACTCCCAAAACAACCGCACGCTCCGCGTCTTCATTCGAGGTTGGCGGAACGCGACGTCGCACCAGACCCTGCGCAGCATCGAGCAACATGCCGTTCGGGTCGCCACTCTGTTTGTCCTTCGAGATCTCGCCGCCGAATGGATTGGGCGTGCTCTTGTCAACGCCCGCGAGTTTCAAAGCTGCACTATTCGCCACCGCGCCGTGACCGTCAGCACGTCCGAGAATCACTGGATTGTTGGGCGAGACTTTGTCGAGATCCCATCGCGTCGGAAACACCGCCGGCTGCCAGTGCGTTTCGATCCAGCCGCGTCCTGTTACCCACTCGCCGGGCTTGGCCTGGTCCACTCGCGCTTTCAACTTCGCGAGCAGATCGTCGAGGCTGGTAGTGCCTTCGAGATTGAGCGTCATCTCGCGTTGTCCGACACCTGAAAGATGCTGGTGTGAATCCGTAAAACCCGGCAGGACCGTGTTGCCTTTCAGATCGACGACACGCGTATTCGCGCCGACGAACTTCTGCGCCGCTTCGTTTGAGCCGACAAACACAATGCGGTCGCCCTTGACGGCAATCGCCTGAGCCCGCGGCGCTTTATCGTTCGCGGTGTAGACGTTGCCGTTTCGAAAGACGATGTCCGCTGCTGGTTGAGTGGTTTGCGGTGCAGATAACAGCGTTAGGAGTAGAACACTCGCTACGAGTAACAGGGTTTTCATGTTTGCCTCAGAGGTTTAGCCGCGGATTACGCGGATTATATAACGGATCTGTCCATTAGGAACGAGTCGAGTTCGGATCTTGTTGGCAAAGCGGTGCGGGCGCCGAGGGCGCTGCACTTGATGGCGGCGACGGCGTTGCCCAATCTCAAACTCGTTTCGAGATCTTCGCCGGTCAGAAAGCCGTAGAGAAAGCCGCCGTGAAAAGCATCGCCGGCGCCGGTCGTGTCGCGGCAACCACCGGGTGCGGCGAAGCCCGGCGACTCGATAAAAGTTCCCTCATGATAAACAACGGCGCCCGCCGCGCCGACGGTCATGCCGGTTATCGCGCAACCGTAGCGAGCCTTCAGTTCCACGAGCGCCGCGCGCGCGTCCGCAATTCCTGTCACGCGTCCGGCAAATTCTTTCGAGCCGATCATGATGTCGATCAAAGGAAGCAGCTCCGGTAGACCGTCGTAGACGTTGTCGATATCAGCCGAGACGATTGTGCCGGTCTCGCGCGCCGCTTGCGCAACGCACACACACGCCGGCGGATCGTGAGCATCGAGGTGCAACACTCGTCCTAGTGGCCCAAACTCAACCGGCGCTTCTTCGCGTTTATAAGCCAGGCGGTCGTCTCGATCCCAGACGATTGTTCGTTCGCCGCTACGCGCGTCGATCGTGATGAACGCAATCTGGTTCCGTGCTCCTTCGACAACTTCGGCAAACTCGACGTCGACGCCTTCGTCGCTCAATGTCTGATAACCAAAATGCCCTTCCGGATCGGAGCCGAAACGTCCCGCGTAAGCTGTCTTCAATCCGAGACGCCGCAACGCAACCATCGCGCTCGCCGTTTGCCCGCCGGCGGATTGCTTGTGCTGAAGCAGACGCATCTTCGTGTCGAACGCCGGATACTCAGGCACGACGATCAGATGATCCACGGCATTGAGTCCGAAGCCAACAGCGTCAAACGGTTTGTTTACGGGAAGCCTAAGTGGAAAAAGCATTTGTCTCAGCTAGAATAGCATCTAAAGATCGTGTCGATTGAGGAAAAACTCAAGGAAATTCCAGCTTCACCCGGCGTCTATCTCCACAAAGATGCGGCGGGAAAGGTGATCTATGTCGGCAAGGCAAAGAACCTGCGCAGCCGCGTGCGTTCCTACTTTCGCGCCCGGCCGTTTGACCGCAAGACCGATGCGCTCGTCGGCCAGATTGCCGACCTCGAATTCATCGTCACTGACAACGAGGTGGAAGCTCTGATTCTCGAAGCGTCGCTCGTCAAACAGCACAAGCCGCGCTACAACATCAAACTCCAGGACGACAAGTCGTACCCGCACCTGAAGCTCACGATCAACGAACCGTTTCCGAAGGTCGTCATCACGCGCCGCATTCAACGCGATGGCGCACTCTATTTCGGACCATTCCTGCCTGCAAGTCTGGCGCG
>JBKPJP010000088.1:0-13903 GCA_046730735.1 Acidobacteriota bacterium
AAGATCCGGCAATGGTCGCATGGTGAGGTGACCAAACCAGAAACAATCAACTACCGCACCTTCAAACCCGAGCGCGATGGTCTCTTCTGCGCTCGCATCTTTGGGCCGGTGGCCGATTGGGAGTGTCTCTGCGGAAAATACAAACGCATGAAGCACCGCGGCGTCATCTGCGACAAGTGCGGTGTGGAAGTGACCCAGGCGAAAGTGCGCCGTGAGCGGTTGGGCCATATCGATCTTGCCAGCCCGTGTTCGCACGTCTGGTTCTTTAAAGGTCTGCCTTCTCGCATCGGCCACTTGCTCGACATTCCTCTGCGTGAACTCGAGAAGGTGCTTTACTTCGAGTCGTACATCGTGATCGATCCGGGCGACGTGTCCGGGTTGAAAGAACGTGAGCTACTCAGCGACGAGCGCTATCGCGAACTCGTACGGGATTATCCCGCTCAATTCGTCGCCAAGATGGGCGCCGAAGCGATCAAGGAACTGCTGGCGATGGTCGATGTCGAAGAGCTCGCGACCGACCTGCGCAAGCGCATGAAGGAAGAGACTTCGCAGCAGAAGAAGTTGAAATACTCGAAGCGCCTGAAAGTCGCGACGAGCTTCCTGAAATCAGGAAACCGTCCTGACTGGATGATCCTCGACGTGATTCCGGTGATTCCACCCGAGCTGCGGCCGCTCGTGCCGTTGGATGGTGGACGCTTCGCGACTTCGGACCTGAACGATCTCTATCGACGCGTAATCAATCGCAACAACCGTCTCAAGAAGTTGATGGAGTTGCGTGCGCCGGAAGTCATCGTGCGCAACGAAAAGCGCATGCTTCAGGAAGCTGTCGATGCGTTGTTCGATAATGGGCGCCGTGGGCGCGTGCTGCGTGGTGTCAACAATCGCCCGCTGAAGTCTCTGAGTGGAACACTCAAAGGCAAGCAGGGACGTTTCCGTCAGAACCTGCTCGGCAAGCGCGTTGACTACTCGGGACGTTCAGTGATCGTAGTCGGTCCGGAACTCAAGCTGCACCAGTGCGGTCTGCCGAAGAAGATGGCGCTCGAGTTGTTCAAGCCGTTCATCTACAACCAGCTCGAGAAGCAGGCACACGCCGCCACCATCAAGCAGGCACGCGAGATGGTTGAACGACAGGAGCCTGTCGTTTGGGACATTCTCGAAGAAGTGATTCGCGAGCATCCGGTGCTCCTGAATCGCGCGCCGACGCTGCACCGTCTCGGCATTCAGGCTTTTGAGCCGGTGCTGGTCGAAGGCAAGGCGATCAAGATTCACCCGCTCGTGTGTACAGCCTTCAACGCCGACTTCGACGGCGACCAGATGGCGGTCCACATTCCGCTCAGTCCGGAAGCTCAGATCGAAGCGGCAGTGTTGATGCTTTCGAGCAACAACATCCTGAGCCCTGCGAGTGGGCAGCCAATCGCAGTGCCGTCGCAGGACATCGTGCTTGGTATTTACTACCTGACTCGCGATCGTCCGGGCGCAAAGGGTGAAGGACGCGTGTTTGCTTCGCTCGAGGAAGTGCTACTCGCGCTCGACGCCGGTGAAGTTACAACCCAGACGCCAATCAAACTACGCATTCAGGGCGACTTGATCGACCTCGTTCAGGAACACGATCCACAGGACATCCTGCGCGCGACTGTTCAGGACGACGTGCGCCGCGTCATCAACACGACCGTTGGCCGCGTTATCTTTAACGACTCGATTCCTGCCGGCCTGCCATTCATCAACGGCACGTTGAAGAAGAAAGGCCTGCAATCGCTCGTTAACTATTCGCACATCCGCCTGGGCCATGAGATGACCGTCAAGATGCTTGACGATCTCAAGACCCTCGGCTTCCTGTATGCGACGAAAGCCGGTATTTCGATCGGCATCGACGACCTGGTAACTCCACCATCGAAGAAAGGCCTGGTCGACAAAGCCGACAAGGACGTGATCGCGGTTGAGCAGCAGTATCTCGACGGTGTCATCACAAACGGTGAACGCTATAACAAGGTCATCGCGATCTGGTCGGAAGTGACCGACAAGGTTGCGAAAGAGATGTTCAAGGCGATGGACGATCGCGAACGTGCCAGCGGTGAGCTCAATCCGATCCTCGTGATGAGCGACTCCGGTGCTCGCGGCAGCGCGCAACAGATTCGCCAGCTCGCGGGTATGCGCGGTTTGATGGCTCGTCCTTCGGGCGAAATCATCGAGACTCCGATTCAGGCAAACTTCCGCGAGGGTCTCAACGTGTTGCAGTACTTCATCTCAACACACGGCGCTCGCAAAGGTCTGGCTGATACGGCATTGAAGACTGCTGACTCGGGTTACCTGACTCGTCGTCTCGTCGACGTGGCCCAGGACGTGATCATCAGTGAAGAGGATTGCGGCACGCTGCGCGGAATTTCCGCCAGCGCGATTGTGGAAGGTGGCGAAGAGATCGAGTCGTTACGCGACCGTATTGTCGGCCGCACGGCGCTCGAAGACGTCACCGACCCAATTGAAGGATCCATCATCGTGGCGGCGAACCAGGAGATCAATGAAGACCTGGCCGGCGAGATTCAGCGTTCGGGTGTGCAGCGCGTGCGAATTCGCTCGGTGCTGACCTGCGAATCGCGTCGTGGCTGCTGTATCAAGTGTTACGGACGCAACCTCGCGACTGGTCGTCCGGTCGAAATCGGTGAGGCCGTCGGCGTTATCGCGGCGCAGTCGATTGGCGAACCGGGCACGCAGCTAACGATGCGTACGTTCCACATCGGTGGTACGGCGCGTCTCGAAGAGTCGTCGAAGCACGAAGCTCGTCAGGACGGCACGGTCAAGTATCTCGATCTGCAAACGGTCAAGAGCCGCAAGGGCGAGCGCATCGCGATGAATCGCAACGGTTCGTTGATCATCATCGATGACCGCGGCCGCGAAGCGGCACGTTACCAGATCGTTTACGGCGCCCACATTCTCGTCGAAGACGGCAGCCGCGTGACGCAGGACCAACTGCTCGCCACGTGGGACCCGTTTACGTTCGCGATCCTTACCGAAGTTGCTGGACACGTTAAGTTCCAGGATCTGAAGGAAGGCGTGACGTTTGACGAAGAAGTGGACGAAGTGACCGGTCAGTCACGCATGGTCGTGAAAGACTCGCCTGACGAGAAGAAACAACCGCGTCTGGAAATTCGCAGCGCCAGTAACAAGGTGCTGAAGACTTACCAGATGCCTGTCCGCGCGAACCTGATGGTGCAGGACGGCGAGGAAGTTGAGCCGGGCGACATCATCGCGAAGATCCCGCGTGAAACTACCAAGACGAAGGACATCACGGGTGGTTTGCCGCGCGTCGTCGAGCTCTTCGAAGCACGACGACCGGCGGAGACCGCGGTTATGTCTGAAATCGACGGTACGGTCACACTCGGCGCCATCTCGAAGGGTAAGCGCAAACTGATCATTACCGGCGACGACGGTGAAGAGCGCGAGTACGACATCCCACGCGGTACGCACATCAACGTGCAGGATGGCGATCGCGTACGTGCGGGAGAGGCTTTAATGGATGGCCCGCTCAATCCGCACGACATTCTGCGCGTGCTCGGTATGAGTCGTTTGCAGGAGTACCTCGTAAACGAAATTCAGGAGGTCTATCGCCTGCAGGGTGTGAACATCAACGACAAGCACATCGAAGTGATTGTCCGTCAGATGTTGCGCTGGGTGAAGATCAAGGAAGTCGGCGACACCGAGTTTCTGCTCGAAGAGCAGGTCGATCGTTTCCGCTTCCAGGACGAGAACGAGCGTGTGCGTCAGGAAGACGGCGAAGTGGCGCAGGCCGAGCCGCTCTTGCTGGGTATCACGAAAGCGTCGCTCTCGACTGACTCGTTTATCTCCGCGGCGTCGTTCCAGGAGACCACGCGCGTGCTTACTGAGGCCGCGATCTCCGGCCGCGTCGACTACCTGCGCGGGCTGAAGGAAAACGTGATCATGGGGCGGTTGATTCCAGCCGGAACCGGCATGGAATACTATCGCAACGTTGATATCGAACGTGATGAAACGATCGATCAGGCCAGGGATCGCGATCTGGATGAGTTTCCCGACATCGTCGGGGGCCACGATATCGTGATGCCGCCACGTGAACCGATCGTAGTGCCTGCGGCAACGTCGGCCGACGGTGATGGCGCCGGTAGTCCCGAAGGCGAAGAGTAGTCAAGACGGTTTCACGCAAAGACGCCAAGGGAGCAAAGACGCAAAGAGGGTTTAGACCTACTTTGCGTCTTTGCGCTTTTCTTAGTGCCCTTGCGTGAAACTTAGTCCCCTTTTATATCCTGCTGACGAATTCTCTTGCAGTGCTTGCAGATCGCCAGGTCTGACTGCATCTCCGGTACGAGTTGTAGCATGCTGGTCTTTCGTTCGGACATCACACGACTTATCCTTAACCCACATAATGTATGCTGTCCGCTCGGTTGGACCAGATGATAAATTTCGCTCATCATTCGTGTGGCATACATCGTCTGACTCCTTTCGGTACAAAGCTGGGCTCCAAAAGGATGCCGCTATTGTCAATCGCAAACGTGATGCCGCTACAGAACTGAGACATTAATGAATTTGAAAACCATAAAAACCCTCCCTGGTGCGCGCAAAGCTACTCTGCCTGAATTTGTGCCGCCCCAACTCGCCACACTCGTCGATAAGCCGCCGCCGGGTGACGAGTGGTTTCATGAATTAAAATTTGACGGTTACCGTTTGCTTTGTCATATAGACGGACGCCAGGTTCGTTTCTGGACGAGGAACCGTAAAGACTGGACGGCGAAGTTTGCGAGTGTCGCGACGGCAGTAAAAGCCCTGGGGGTGAAGACTGCGATTCTCGATGGTGAGATCGTCGCGCTGGACAGTGCCGGTCGCGCCAGTTTTCAGTTGTTGCAACAGTCGATCAACAAGGGCGGTGGCTCAGGTCTTATCTTTCACATCTTCGATTTGATTTACATCGAGGGGTTCAATCTCACACGCTCTCCGTTGCGAGAGCGCAAGCGCGTACTCGCGGAGCTGCTGGAACCTTTGGGCGATGGCGGCATGCTGCGGTACAGCGATCACATCGAGGGCAACGGCACGTTGTTCCTGAAAGAGGCCTGCAAACTGGGACTCGAAGGGATTGTTTCCAAACATGCGGACTCGGCGTATGAATCGACGCGCAGTCGCAACTGGCTAAAGATCAAATGCATCAAGCGGCAGGAGTTTGTGATTGCCGGCTATACGTTGTCGGACAAGGGGATTCCGTTCAGCTCGTTGATTCTCGGGTTTTACGATAAGGGCAAACTGATCTACGCCGGACGTGCTGGAACGGGCTACACGAATCAGATGCGGGTTGACTTGAAGAAAATGTTGGACCGGATCGTTGTGGATAAGCGCCCGTTCGAAAAGATCCCGAAAGATCCTGGTTTGCGACGCGCGGTCTGGACCGAACCGAAACTCGTGGGTGAAGTCGCATTCACGGAGTGGACGGACGAAGGCGTGATTCGCCACCCTTCTTTTCAGGGCCTGCGCGAAGACAAGAAACCGAAGGACGTCATCCGCGAAGATCCGGCCTAATCCGTGTCATCCGTGTTCAAAACAAACAGATACCTCCTATCCGATCCGGGTATCAAGATCCGCTTGGCGTTAGATAACAATCCCTCCCCACCAAACAACAACAACGTCGCCCCCCTCGGCGCCCACTCGATCAACTCCGGTAACTTCATCGTAAACTGATCCAGCGCCCGGCAACTAACAAACGACACCGCCGGCGCGTCAATCTCCTCAAACCGTCGCGCGATAATGATCGCTTTCCGCGAAGCCGCGTTCAGCGCCTCGCGCAGAAACACAGTCTTCTTCTGCGACGACTCGATCAGCGTCGCCTCCAGGTCAGCGCGTGCAATCAGGCAGGGAATAATCGGCAGTCCTCCGCCCGATCCGACATCGGCGATTTTCGCGTTCGAAGGCAGGTGTTTGACCAACAGTAACGACTCCAGCACGTGTCGCGTCGCAAACTCCTCCGGCGCGCACGAAGCCACAAGATGTAGCCGGTCGTTCCAGCGCGTCAGTAATCTGTAGTATTCGGTGAGCTGTGTTAAGGTTTCGGAAGAGAGTTCGACGCCATAACTCGCCATCCGCGAGCTTAAGGTTTGCTCGAATCTCTCTGCTTCATCCATATCGTTAAAGAAGAATAGATCATGATTGACGATTTTGTTGAGCAGCATCGATTTTTGGGAAATGCAGTGGCGCAGATTATCAGCGAGCACGTGGCCGGGCTCGCCGCTCGCCGCGTAACCCCGGCGGCGACGCCCGCTGACCTGGAGAAACTCTTTGACGAGCCGCTGCCCGAGAAGGGAATCGCCCTCGAACAGATCCTCGCGCGCTTTCGTGAAGATATCGCGCCGAACGCGATGGGTGTGCCGAGTCCGCGATACTTCGGGCAGTTTAATCCGACGCCGTTGCCGGTCGGTGTCTGGGCCGATGCGTTGAGTTCGATGCTCAACCAGAATGCGGGCGCGTGGCGTAATGGTCCGACTTCGGCGATGCTGGAGGCGCGCGCGATCCGCTGGCTTTGCGACCTCTTGAACTACGGGCCGCAAAGCTTTGGGACGTTGGCGAGTGGCGGTTCGGAGGCGAATCTCATCGCGTTGAAGTGTGCGCGCGACAGTGTCTCGCGCGAGATCAAGGAGCGCGGCGTGCGCCGGGCATCGGGTGACCTGGTGATCTATGCGTCAGAGCAGTGTCACTACTCGATCGATAAAAGTGCGGACATTCTGGGTTTGGGTCGTGAGGGTTTGAGAAAGATCCCGAGTGACGAGCGCTTCCATATTTCGCTGGACGCGCTTAAGGAAGCGATTGCTGCAGATCGCGACGCGGGAATGTTGCCGTGTTGTATCGTCGGTGTTGCTGGAGCGACGTCGACGGGCGTTATCGATCCACTCGAATCGCTCGCCGAGATCGCGCGCGAGAATAATTGCTGGTATCACATCGATGCGGCTTACGGTGCTACGCTCGCATTCTCGTCGCGACACAAGGACATGCTGCGTGGGATTGACTTGGCCGATTCGATCACGTTCGATCCGCACAAGTGGATGTTTGTTCCATTCCTGTGTGGCGCGACGCTCGTGCGTGGCGGCGGGCGTGTTCTGCGTGATGCGTTTGATATGACGCCCGAGTATCTGAGCGAAGATCGTGGCGGCGCTGACGTTGAGTTTGATTTCTTCCGTTACGGGCAGATGGGCACGCGTCGTTTCAATTCGTTGAAACTTTGGATGGCGATCAAGTTTATGGGCCGCGAGGGTTATGCGAGGACTGTTGAGCGTCACATCGAGCTCACGAAATATCTCGCGAAACAGATCGATGGGCTCAGGGGATTCAAGCGCGTTGGTGAAGTTGAGACTGCGGTTTGTTGCTTTCGCTATTTGCCTGACAATCTGGAGCTCGGCGCCGAGTCGGATCGTTTACAACAACGCTTACAACAGATCATCGAGCGCAGTGGTGAAGCATGGCTGACAACCACTGTGCTTCACGGCCATCGCGCCCTGCGTGTGAACATCAACAGTTTCCTCACCGAGCAACATCACATCGACGATCTGATAGACTTGCTCACGCGTTCAGCTTCTACGATATGATTCGAAAAAATCTGGTTTTATTATCAGCGTTAGTCTGTGTTCTTGCTTTTCCGGCTTTTGCGCAGACTGGCCCGAAGTCTCTGCCCGCAATCAGGTCGCAGGCGGACTTCGACAAGATCTCAGTCACGTACGACGCGAACACTCCCTACGCCCTTCCGCACGTGATGATCGTCATCGATCGGAAAGACGGCAACAAGATCTACTACGTCAACAAAAAGCGCTACAGCTTTCACAAAGACTTCGTCAACGGTACTTATCTCTCACTCGAACGCGGCAAAGAGTTCTTTGTAAACAACTACATCAACGCCAATCGTCGCTTCATCCTCGGCACGCTCGCTTATCAAATCCCGATCAAGCGCTGGACCTTCGAGTTCTGGGAAGGCGATCTGATTCCAGCCGATCAGATCCAGCTCGCTTACGAAGTGATCAATAAATCGTTCTTCGCCCCGGTTGCGTTCAAACCAAATTCTCTACGTCAGGATGAAGCTTCGAAATCGCTTGCGGGCGTGCAGCGCGTTTTGCAGAGTGACATCGCGAAGGAGCAGGCGTACCAGGCAGTGAACGTCGCGAAAGGCCTCGGACGTATTCACATCATTCCGAAGCTCGACGATCACGTCGAGATCGGTTTCAACGAGATTCTCGTCCTCGACGAAGTGCCGGTCCAACTGCCGCCGGTCGCCGGGATCATCACGTCAAAACCTTCAACGCCGCTCTCGCACATTAACCTGCTCGCGAAAGGCTGGGGTATTCCCAACGCGTACATCAAAAACGCGCAGGAACTGTTGAAGCAATATGACGGCTGGTGGGTGTCGTTTGAAACGCTGCGTGAAAACTACACCATCAAACGCGCTGACATGAATCAGTTGCGTGAGTATCAGCGCCGCCAGAAAGAACGTCTGGACGTGATGAAGCCGCGTTTCAACCTGAACGAAACGCGCTTGCTCAGTTTGGACCAACAACGTGCCGCGTCGAGTCTGGCCTACGGCGGCAAGTCGGCGAATCTCGGCGAAGTGATGAGCGCCCGGCTGCCCGGCATCGTCGTTCCCAATGGGTTCACCATTCCTTTTTACTACTACGACGAGTTCATCAAGCGAAACGATCTCGACGATGCTATCTTCGGGCTCCTCAACGATCAGAAGTTCGTACATGATCCGGCTTATCGTCGCGAGCAGCTCGTGTTGTTGCGACAGAAGATCGAAGCGGCTGAATTTGATCCCGAGCTGAAGCGAATGGTGTTTGAGAAAGTGGCGCATGACTATGCGGGCAAAGGACTGTTTGTCCGCAGCTCTTCAAATTCAGAAGACCTGCCGAACTTCAGTGGCGCGGGTCTTTACACCACTGTGCCGAACGTGCGTGGCGAGCAGCAGTTGATAGATGCGATTAAGAAGGTTTGGGCGTCGTTGTGGAACTTCGAAGCGTACGAAGCGCGCGAACGTGCGAGTGTGGACCACTCGAAGATCTTCATGGCGGTGTTGTTGCAGGAGGGAATCAACTCGGAAAGTTCGGGGGTGATGATCAGCACCGATCCGTTTGATACGGATAACAAAGGCGCGATCTACATCAGCGCGAAGAGAGGTTTGGGGATCAAGGTGGTCGAAGGCCAACGAATTGCGGAGCAGATCATCTTTCGCCCGCGTACCAACGCGATTCAGGTCTTGACGCGATCGGCGGAGGACAGTTTGCTGACGTTTGATGAGAACGGCGGCGTCAAAGAGGTGCCGATAGAAGGCAACCGAGTGGTGCTGACTGATGAGGTGATCCGTCGATTGGTGCGCGCAGCAAGGGAGATCAAGCGCGTGTTTGGCAGTCGCGATCAGGATATTGAATGGGCGTACATGAAGGGACAGATCTACATCGTGCAATCGCGGCCCTTCATCCCCGGAGGTTGAAAGCAGTTTCACGCAAAGGCGCAAAGGAAGACGCAAAGGCACAAAGAAAACTTCGCGAGCTTTGCGCCTTGGCGTGAAATCAATTTGACAATTGGAACCACACTCGGGTATAAGCCGAGTCATGTTACGCAACACGCATCGCGGCCATCATGCATACTGGCATCACCACACGGTGGCGGGATGATCGTGTAATCAGGCGTAAAGACGATTTTCCAAAACCCGCTGCCGATGTTGACCCGGCAGCGGGTTTTTCTTTCGACGTTTAAGCAGATGATTTCGAGAATCCCAGCAGGCATGCGTTATTACATCGGCGCTGAGGCACGACTCCGTCGCACTGTGGAAGACGTCGCGATGTCCGTCTTCGAAGGCTGGAGTTACGAAGAAGTCATCACCCCCTCAGTCGATTATTACGATCTCTTCGAACAAGGCATGGGACAAGGAGAAGCGCAACGTGGCTTCCGCTTCACCGATAACGATGGCCGACTGCTCGCGCTACGGCCCGACGTAACCAGTTCGGTCGCGCGCATGGCGGCGACGTTGTTATCGGAAAGACCACGTCCCCTCCGCTTTTGTTATGCCGCGCCGGTGTTTCGCCAGCAAGCGCAGTCTGCCGCTGAATGGCGCCGTGAGAACACGCAACTCGGTTGTGAACTGATCGGCGCCGGGGGCAAGCCGGCTGATCTGGAGATACTGCGTTTGGCCGCCGAGATCCTTTCACGACTGAACCTGCAATCGCGTTACTGCATCACCATCAACAACGTCGAAATCTTTAACGGTGTCGCAGCCCAGATGAATTTGACCCCCGCGGCGCGAGAGCAATTGCGCAGTTTGATTGATACACGCGCAGCGGCTGAGTTGCAGCAGTTCCTAAAGGATTATGACAGTCGCGAAGGTCACGCGTTTTCACAACCAACGCAACTCACCGGCAATCGCAAGGTGATTCAAACCGCACGTCGCCTGATCACGAACGCTAGATCAGTCGCCGCACTCGATTCACTTGACGAGCTCTGGACCGAGATCGAGTCGCTCGGACTGCAAAACTCGTTTGAGATCGATCTCGGCAATGTTTCGAGTCTCGACTACTACACGGGTTTGAGTTTGAAAATATTCGTGCACGGCGCAGGGACCAGCATCGGACGCGGCGGTCGTTACGACGGTCTAACCGGTAGTTTCGGCCGCGCCGAGCCTGCGGTTGGTTTCGTCCTCAATCTCGACGCACTCACGGAAGTGCTCGGACGCAGAGGCGCGCAAAGCCAATGATTACGATCGCGATTGCAAAGGGCAGGATGCAGGAGAGCGCCCTCGCGCTGTTGGCGCGCGCCGGTATACGCCTTTCTGAAGACGCGATCAATTCGCGGCGGCTGGCAATTATGGATGAAACGGGCCAGTATCGTTTCATCTTTGTGAAGCCGGCGGACGTGCCGGTTTACGTCGAGCACGGGATTGCTGACTGCGGCGTTGTCGGGCGTGATGTGTTGCTGGAATCGGAAGCCGATCTGTTGTTGCCGCTCGACCTCGGCATCGCGCGTTGTCGCAGCGTGGTGGCTGCGGCAGATCCGGAGGTGATGACGAAGGTGCAGGGAATGATTCGCGTGGCGACGAAGTATTCGCAGATCGCGAGCGCTCATTTTGGCGCGCGTGGTATCCCGGTGGAGATTATTCAGCTTTCGGGCTCGGTCGAACTGGCGCCGGCGCTCGGTCTCGCGGATGTGATCGTGGATCTTGTCGAGACCGGAGAGACGTTGCGCGAGAATGGGTTAACAGTTGTTGAGGAGATCGCGGAATCAACCGGACGTCTCGTCGTGAATCGCGCGAGTTATCAGTTGAAGACGAAAGAAGTGATGCGGCTGCTCGACGCATTAACGACAACAAAGTGATGAGAATCATTAGTCAAGCTGAGTGTGAGACGTTGCTGGCCCGTCTGGCGGCACGATCAGTTGCGCTTGACGCGGAGTTGATGAAGGTCGTGTCGTCGATTATCGACGACGTGCGGGCGCGTGGCGATCGGGCGTTGATCGATTACGCCGCGCGATTCGACAAGGTCCAACTTGAAGAACTGCGAATCAGTGTGGAGCAGTTGCGACGGTACGCTGCGAGTGTTGATGAGCGTGTGGTGCAGGCGCTGAGAGAGGCGATTCGAAACGTGCGCGCTTTTCACGAGCGCCAGCTTGAACAATCGTGGACGATGAATGCTGCGCCTGGCGTAGAGTTAGGCCAGCGTATCACGCCGCTCGCGCGAGTTGGTCTATACGTGCCGGGAGGAACGGCGGCTTACCCTTCGTCAGTGGTGATGAACGTTGTGCCGGCGCAGGTGGCAGGTGTTGAGCGAATCGTCGTGGCCACGCCGCCGCGGACGTTATCCGATAGTCCAGCGGTGGCGGCGGCACTCCTTGAACTCGGTGTCACTGAGGTGTATGCGGTTGGTGGGGCACAGGCGATAGCGGCCCTCGCTTTTGGAACCGAGACAGTCCCGCGTGTCGATAAAATAACCGGACCGGGAAACAAGTACGTTGCGGCCGCGAAGAAACTCGTGTTTGGAGTAGTGGGAATTGATTCGATTGCGGGGCCGACGGAGGTTGTGATCGTTGCTGATGAAACGGCTCAACCGGAGTTTATTGCCGCGGATCTGTTGGCCCAGGCGGAACATGGTGAAGATGCGTCGGCGATTCTGATCACGACGAGCGAGTCGCTGGCAACAGCGGTGGCGGAGGAAGTTGAAAGACAACTGGCAACGTTGCCGCGTCGTGAGATAGCCACGGCGTCGTTGCGGGAGTACGGAGCGATCGTTGTGGTTGAGACATTGGCTGAGGGCTGTGAGATCGTGGATGAGATCGCGCCGGAACACGTGGAGATTGTGACGCGTGATGACGAAGCGGTGGCCGCGAAGATCAAACATGCGGGCGCGATCTTCTTTGGTGCGTACACACCGGAGGCCGTGGGTGATTATCTCGCTGGTCCAAATCACGTACTACCCACCGGACGGACGGCGCGTTTTTCGTCGGCGTTGGGGGTCTACGACTTCGTGAAGCGCACGAGTTTGTTGCGTTATTCGGAGACGGCGTTCAGGGAAGTTTCTGAGAATGTTGCGGTGCTGGCTGAAGCGGAGGGGCTTGGAGGGCACGCGAGATCCGCGTTGATTCGGAAAGGCAGTTTCACGCAAAGACGCAAAGAAGGACGCAAAGACGCAAAGAGGACTTAGCGAGCTTTGCGTCTTCCTTTGCGCCTTTGCGTGAAAGAGATCATGAAAGACGTCATCAAACCATCAGTGCGAGCGTTGCGAGCGTATACCCTTTCGCCGCATCGCGCCTCGATCAAGCTCAACCAAAATGAGAATCCGTGGGACGCCCCCGCGCGCATTAAAGAAGAAGTTTTGCGCCGTTTCGCAGCGCGCAACTGGTCGCGCTACCCTGATTTCATTCCGACGAGTCTGCACGAACAACTCGCACACTTTGCCGGTTGGAAACCCGACGGAGTCCTCGCCGGCAACGGCTCCAACGAACTGATCCAGGCGGTGCTCATGGTCACGATGGGCTCCGGAAAACGCGTGCTGATCTGCGAGCCTACGTTCATGTTGTATCGACAGGTTGCCACGGTGCTGGACGGCGAAGTCGAAACTGTTTCATTGACGCCCGATTTGAAATACGACAGCGACGCATTACTGAAGGCAATCGAAACTCGCCAGCCTGATGTGATAATCATCTGCTCGCCAAACAATCCGACCGGCTGTGTCATCGACCAAACCGCGCTGCGATCGATATTGACGGCGTCGGACGGCATTGTCGTGATCGACGAGGCATATCATGAGTTTGCGGGACGATCGGTTGTGCCGCTGCTTAACGAGCATGACAACCTCGTCGTGTTGCGCACGTTCTCAAAAGCGATGGCCTATGCAGCGCTGCGTGTCGGTTATCTGCTGGCCGCGCCCGACGTGGTGCGCGAGATCGGGAAGGCGGTGTTGCCGTACAACCTGAATGTGTTTTCGCAAATCGCCGCGGAAGTCGCGATGGAAAACTACGAGAGCGAGTTGCGTCCCCTCGTCAAACAGATAGTTTCCGAACGTGATCGACTGTTCGACGAGTTGTCGCGGATCGATGGTCTGACGCCGGTCGAGTCAGAGGCAAACTTCATCGTAGTTAAATCGGCCACGGATCCAAGGCGAATGTTCGCGGATTTATTACAACGCGATATTTTGATTCGCGATGTGAGTGGGTATCCGATGTTGCGCGAGTATTTCAGGTTTAGTGTTGGCACGCCGGAAGAGAACGATTATCTCTTGAAGTCAATCCGTGAAATCTGTGGCTAATAAGATGAGAACTGCAAACGTACACCGCAAGACCAAAGAGACCGACGTGCGCGTCGAACTCAATCTCGACGGCAGCGGGCAATCGAGCGTTTCCATCGGCCTGCCGTTTCTCGAACACATGC
>JBKPJP010000089.1:0-5973 GCA_046730735.1 Acidobacteriota bacterium
CCCATGAAGGCTGAGTTGCTGTGGGTTTACGAGGGACTGACGCAATACCTTGGCAAGGTGTTACCTGCCCGTAGCGGTCTCTGGACTGCGGAAGACTTTCGCGAAGCGATGGCTGCCGTTGCTGCTGAACTCGAAAACCAGTCGGGTCGCCAGTGGCGCCCGCTGGTTGATACTGCGATAGCGGTGCAATGGACGTACCCCTCGCCGCGAGCGTGGATGAATTATCGTCGTCGTGTTGACTATTACGACGAAGGCTCACTGATCTGGCTCGATGCTGATGTGCTGATCAGAACACGCAGTAACGGGAAACTCTCGCTCGACGATTTCTGCCGGCGATTCCATGGCGGCCAGGACACCGCGCCGATGGTCAAGCCTTACACGTTCGATGACGTAGTAAACACGCTCAACGAAGTCACACCGTACGACTGGCGCAGTTTTCTGAACGCGCGAGTAAACGCGATCAATCCGCACGCCCCTGCCGCCGGCATTACCAACGGTGGTTGGAAGATCGTTTATACAGACAAACCCAACACGCAAATCCGTATCGCCGATCACGCGCGCAAGAGCCTCGATCTGTCGTATTCGCTCGGTGTGATGTTGAAGGAAGACGGAACCGTGATGGACGTAAATCCGAACCTTGCAGCGTTCAAAGCAGGGATCGCGCCGGGAATGAAGATAATTTCTGTAAACGGCCGCACATGGTCCACTGACGTGGTGCACGCGGCGATTGCTTTATCGAAAACCAGTACTGCGCCGATTGAGTTCGTTGTTGAAAACGGTAGCTTCCAGGAGACTTACAAAGTGAATTACCACGGTGGCGAACGATATCCACATCTCGAGCGCGACAATACAAAACCTGATGTGCTTGGAGAGGTGATTAAGTCACGCGCTCGCTAAGCACTCGACAGCGCCACCGCCCGTTTAGGTACAATTCCTGCGCGATGCCCCACTATATAGACCTGGCCACCTGGCCGCGACGCGCTGTATTCGAGTTTTATCTTCCGTTTGATAAGCCATATTTCAACGTCTGCACGCGTCTCGACATCACGAAGCTGTTACCTGAACTCAAGAAACGGGGTACGAACGTTTGGCTGACGTATCACTATCTCGCATTACGTGCGGCTAACGAGATCGAACCGTTTCGCTATCGTCTCCGAAAAGGCCAGGTGCTGGTCCATGACGTGATCAACGGCGGCACCACGATCATTCTTCCCAACGAGACTTTCACGCTCGTTTACTTCGATTACGCCGAGAACTTCTCAAAATTCATGGAAGGTGCGACGCAGGCAGTCGATGAGATAAAAAAGGGCGATTGGGCCTTTCGTCCCAAGCACGAAGACGACGCGCGCATACATTGCACCACCTTGCCGTGGATCTCTTTCACCAGCTTCTCGCATGCGCGACGTTGGGGACGCGAAGATTCAGTGCCTAAGATCTCCTTCGGCAAGTTTGAAAAAGAAAACGAGCGCACGCTCCTGCCTTTTTCGGTCGAGGTGCATCATTCACTCATGGATGGTCTGCATGTCGGTCGTTACATCGCACGCATAGAAGAGATGCTTGCACAGCCCGAATCCTTCCTTGACTAAGTCATAAATGCGCAAACTCGTCGTCGTCGCTCTCATGCTGCTGATCCTGTTGGGCGGCGGTGCGATCGCTTTTCTCGTCTATCGCTTCACACGGAAGCCTCTGCCGACAACGCTCGGTTGGAAACCATATGTAACTACTGTCGCAGGTGACGGCTCACCGCTTGAGCTTTCGGATCCGTTTGGCGTTGCAGTCGGTGCTGACGGATCGATTTACATGACCGATGCGGGCGAGCACAATCGTATTCAGCGAATCGCGCCTGACGGAAGTATCACAACGATAGCAGGCGGTCCCGAAGGATTTTTGGACGGCGTCTTTGATAAGGCTTTATTCAATTCTCCGTCGGGACTGGCGGTCGCGCCTGACGGTGCGCTGATCGTTGCCGATACGGGGAACAATTGCATTCGGCGCGTGCCACTGCAGGGTGAAACTTCAACGGTCGCCGGTAACGGCAAGGCGGGGTACGCGGATGGCCCAGCCAGCCAGGCGCAGTTCAATGGACCAATCGGTGTTGCTGTCGATGCGCGCGGCAACATCTACGTCGCCGACAGTTACAACGATCGCATACGCATGATCACGCCCGACGGCCAGGTCAGCACGGTCGCAGGCAACGGAACTCCCGGTTACGCAGACGGTGATCGTAGTACTGCGATGTTCGACACGCCGAGCGGGATCGTCGTAACAAATGACAACTCGCTCATCGTTGCTGATACGGGCAACGATCGGCTGCGGAAAGTATCTCCCGAAGGGAACGTTACGACGTTGCCGGTGACGGACCTTTCGAGCCCGATTGGTTTAGCAGTCACGCATGATAACTTTCTCTACGTCACTGAACTCGATCATTGGCGCGTCGTCCAGATCGCTCCCGACGGCGCCACAAGTGTTCTCGCTGACGATACGCGTTTCAACCAACCAACCGGCATCGCAATCGACCCAAATGGTCTTGGGCCAGCAAAGCTGTACATCGCTGATAGTGGTAACTACCTCGTTCGCAAACTCGACCCGACACCAACGCAAACCGCCGCGACATTGATCGATCCGCTTCCGAAACTGACGAACGAGACGTTGCGCGAGCAGCAGTTACTCTGGCCGGTGGCTCCGCAGGAGAGTCCACATGAAGTGGTCGCGACGATGGGTGAAGTGCGCGGCAGTTTCGACTCGACTGATAGCCGGCATCATCTTCACAGCGGGCTCGACGTCTTCGGCCCATATGGCGACACGGTTCGCGTGGTACGTTCCGAGAAAGTTACCAGTCCGCTGGCAAACTGGGGATTCGATTCGCTCAACGAGGGTTTCCGAGTAGGTGTTGTGTCGTACATTCACCTCAAGGTCGGCCGCGATCAGGACGGCAAGATGTTCGACGATCCGCGTTTTATTCCCGTCAACGACGGCACAGGGAAACTCGTGCGAGTGCGGCGAGGCGCGCGTTTCAAGGCTGGCGATGCAGTGGGTACGATTAACAAGATGTGGCATGTTCACATGAACATTGGACCACCCGGTGGTGAGATCAATCCGCTCTCGTTGTCGCCGATTGGATTCAACGACACTATCGCTCCGACTATCGAGAAGGATGGGATTCAGTTGTTTGATGCTTCGGGTAAGCGATTTACGCAGAAACAAGGCGAGCGAGTAGTGGTGAGCGGATCGGTGAGGATCATCGTCGATGCGTTCGATCGGACCAACATGAATCCGGAGCGCCGGCGGCTGGGTTTGTACAAGCTTGGGTACCAGGTGCTGAAGGCTGACGGAACGCCGGCGCCGGGATTCGAGCAGCCGCACATCAACCTGCTTTTCAATCGCTTGCCCGCGGATCGAGAGGCGACAAAGATTGCGTACGCCGATGAAAGCGGGATCACGGTTTATGGGAGTAAGACGACGAGGTTTCTGTATGAGGTGACGAACACCGTGCTTGACGGAAGGGCGGCGCCGGGTGTTTGGGATACGTCGCAGTTGCCGAAAGGGGATTACGTTTTGCGGATTATCGCGGCTGATTATTCGGGGAATGAGGCGCAGCAGGGACGGGACGTATTGATAACCGTAAAGTAAGTTGAACACGGATTACGCGGATCAAAAACGCGGATTTGCGCTAAACGCTCTGCTGTTGCAAGATACACTTTGGTCAATCAACCTTTCATCATTCGCGCGCTCGAAGAAGACATTGGACCAGGCGATGTCACTACCAACACGATTGTACCTGCGGATGCTTCGTTACGCGGACGCATCGTCGCTAAGCAGGATGGTGTTGTTGCCGGACTGGAGATCGCGAAGCAGGTGATGCTGGCGCTTAGTCAACACGTCACTTTTGTCGCTGAAGTACAAGACGGATCGAAAGTTACACGAGGAACAGTGCTGGCAAACCTCGATGGCTCGGCGCGTGCGTTGTTGACGGGCGAACGCACCGCGTTGAACTTCCTCGGCCGTATGTCAGGCATTGCCACTTTAACGCGGAAGTTTGTTGACGCCGTCTCCGGCACTAAAGCCGTCATTCTCGACACGCGCAAGACTGCGCCCGGCCTGAGAATCACAGACAAACTCGCTGTTCGCCTCGGTGGCGGGCAAAACCACCGCACCGGCCTCTTCGACATGGTATTAATAAAGGACAATCACATCGATTTTGCCGGCTCGATAACCGCCGCGGTCCAGCGCGTGCGCAATTCAGGGACGACGCTCGAAATTGAAGTTGAAACGCGTTCGCTGGACAATGTACGCGAAGCACTCGCGCTCGGCGTCGAACTAATCCTGCTCGACAATATGTCTGTCGACACGATGCGCGAAGCAGTTGCCATTTGCGATGGACGGGCCAAACTCGAAGCGTCTGGCAACGTTACGCTCGATACTGTTCTCGAAGTTGCGAGAACGGGTGTTGACTACATTTCCGTTGGCGCTCTGACACACTCCCCGAAGGTGTTTGATGTCAGCCTGGAATTTGTGGCATGACGAAAGTTTTTAAAGATGATTACTGAGACGACTACTGAAGAGATGTACGAGAAGTTGAGCCGGTTGCTGCGCAACACGGTTCCGGATTTTGAACTGCGTCTCAAGGCGGAACTGGCGGTCGAGATCAATCGACTCAAGGAAGAGAAGAACGCAGTCATACTCGGTCACAACTACATGGAGCCGGCGCTCTTCCATTCGATTCCCGATTTTGTCGGCGACTCGCTCGAACTCAGTCGCAAAGCTGCGGAAACCGACAAAGACATCATCGTCTTTTGCGGCGTGAAGTTTATGGCTGAGACGGCGAAGATTCTGAATCCGACCAAGAAAGTTCTCATTCCGTCGGAGAAAGCCGGATGTTCACTCGCGGCCAGCATCACTGCGGAAGACGTGCGCCAGTTGAAGAAGAGTTTTCCGGGCGTGCCTGTTGTGACGTATATCAACACTTACGCGGACGTGAAAGCGGAGTCAGACATCTGCTGCACGTCGTCAAACGCAGTGGCGGTCGTCAACTCGTTGAAGACTGACAAAGTGATCTTCATTCCCGATGAATACCTCGCCGGCAACGTCGCGCGCGAGACCGGTAAAGAGATCATCTATCCGACACGCGAACCGCGCATGCATTTTCCGAACGAGCTCAATTATCAGATGATTGGCTGGCCCGGTCGCTGTGAGGTGCATGAAAAGTTTAGTGTCGAAGATATTCAGAACGTGCGGAAACAGTTTCCGGACGTCGTGATCCTGGCCCATCCGGAGTGTAGTCCGGAGGTCGTGGCGGCATCTGATTATTCGGGCAGCACGACGGCGATGATTCGTTACGTTGAGAAGACGAATGCGCCGCGTTATTTGCTGCTGACGGAATGTTCGATGGGTGACAACATCGCCTCGGCGAATCCCGAGAAAGAGATGTTGCGGCTCTGTAGCGTGCGTTGCCCGCACATGAACCAGATCACACTCGAAGACACGCTCGAGTCGTTGCAGAAAGAGCAGTTTGAGATCTTCATTCCCGAGGACATTCGCAAACGTGCGTTGCATTCCGTTGAGCGGATGCTTGCGATCGGACGAGAAGACTGATTAATGGAGACTGAAGTCTTAATCATCGGTTGCGGCATCGCCGGTGCAACCGCTGCTTTACGTCTGGCTCAAAATACCCAGCGCCAAATCACTGTAGTTACGCGCGCCACCGACGTTCACGAATCAAACACACGTTACGCGCAGGGCGGCATCATCGGACGCGGTCCTGACGACAGTGCAGAACTGCTTTTTGAGGACATTATCGCCGCAGGCGCAGGCGTGAGTTCGCCGGGCGCGGCGCGTATTCTCGCCGAAGAAGGCCCGCCTTTGTTGAATGAGGTGCTCGAACGCACGGCTCACGTCCAGTTCGATCACACAGCAGACGGTGCGCCTGTTTGGGGGCAGGAGGCAGCACACTCGCGCCGCCGTATTCTTCACGTC
>JBKPJP010000090.1:0-6352 GCA_046730735.1 Acidobacteriota bacterium
TGGCGCGCTCGTCGTACATCGTCTACAAGCCACTCGGAGTCGTCGGCATAATCTCACCGTGGAACTTCCCCTGGGCCACGCCGCTAGATGAAGTCGTGATGGCATTGATGGCCGGCAATGCGGTGGTCGTCAAACCGAGTGAGTTAACACCACTCACTGCGTTGAAAATCGCCGAGGTCTTTAAGCAAGCGCAATTGCCGGAAGGACTGCTTCAAATCGTCACAGGCGACGGATCCACCGGCGCCGCACTCGTCGAGGCAGGTGTGAACAAGATCATGTTTACCGGCAGCGTGAAGACCGGCAAGCGCGTTGCCGAAGCGGCTGCCAAACATCTGACGCCGGTGGTGCTCGAACTGGGTGGCAAAGATCCGATGATCGTGCTCGCAGATGCGGATCTCGAGAATGCAGCCCGCGCGGCAATCTGGGGCGCCTTCTGCAATTCCGGCCAGGCCTGCGCTTCGATCGAACGTTGTTATGTTCAGGAATCCATCGCCGAGAAATTTACCGAACTGGTTGTTGAGGAAACTCGGCGTCTCAAACAGGACAAAGCCTCGACTGACGCGATCGACATCGGCGCGATGACTAACGAGCAGCAGTTGAAGATCGTCGAGGATCATGTGAGTGACGCTGTTGCGCGTAGCGCCCATGTGCGCACTGGTGGTCATCGTATCGAGAATGGAGGCGGCTGGTTTCATCAACCAACGGTCATGACGGGCGTGGACCACTCGATGAAGTTGATGCGCGATGAAACGTTTGGTCCAGTGCTTCCGATTATGACTTTTAAAACGGACGAAGAAGCAGTTCGCCTCGCGAACGACAGTATCTACGGCTTGACCGCCAGCGTCTTCACGCGCGACATCGCTCGCGGTCGTCGTCTCGCGGAACAGATCGACGCCGGCACCGTGATGATCAACGAAGTCGTTTACACACACGCCGTAGCGCAGACGCCGTGGGGCGGCGTGAAGCAAAGCGGCTACGGCCGCACTCACGGCCGTCTCGGGCTGCTCGAACTAGTCTCGGCGCAACACATTCACGTCAACGCCTTTCCCGTTTTGTCTGACGTCTGGTGGTTCCCGTACACGAGGCACGCAGGCGAGCTTTTTAGGGGGTTTGCAAGGCGTTTTACGACCGGCTCGGTGCTCAGATCCTCGCTGCTTTTACCACAATTAATCCGCCGGTATCTGGATCGGCGTGGCTAATCGTAGTTTACTTGCATAAACGGAGGGCGATAGTGCATACTTTCGACCTCCCAAACGCAACTTTTCACCTTGCTTTGCTTGTGTCGCACTTTTGGGTGGTAGGTTACTCCCAGGTACTACCGCATGTCGTAACTCACAGCCCTGAAACTCTGGAGGAAGTCAGTGAAAAGAATTTATGCGCTACTCATGATGGTAATTCTGTGTGCGGTCGGCTCGATGCCTCTGACGGTACACGCTCAAAGCGAAACGGCGCTACAACATCGGGCGGAGATAAGTTATCCAACAAAGTTTGATAAGACGCCAAAACCGTTACGCGAAATGTTTGATACCGGTGAGCGGCCGGAACCCGCTCGTGGCGGCAAGGATTTCGAGCCGGGCAGACCGTTTCCGGTCTCAAATCGCATCACGCCCTTCATTGATCCGCTGGCTGACAAGAGCGTCGGCGTGACGTCGGCTCTTGCCGAAATCAAGGCTTCAACGCCCGGCACAGCAGTGGATCCCAACAATCGCGTGGCGCCTCCGGACACTACCGGTGACGTCGGTCCCAATCACTACGTTCAGTGGGTGAACCTGCGCTATGCAATCTACACGTTGACCAGAGACGCAAGTAACCAGATCACCGGCTTCAACCTCGTGCCTGGATTTCCGAAACAGGGCAACGTGGTATGGCAGGGATTTGGTGGTCGTTGCCAGACAGACAACGACGGCGACCCGATTGTTCAATACGATCAGTTGGCCGATCGCTGGATCCTGACGCAGTTCGCCGTTTCCGCTCAGCCATATACGCAGTGTGTGGCTGTTTCGACCAGTCCTGATCCGACCGGAACTTACTTCCGCTACGCTTTCTCGTATAGCCGAAGCTTCAACGACTATCCGAAGATGGGCGTCTGGCCGGATGCCTATTACATCAGCTACAACATGTTTCGCAACGGCGCCACCTTCACCGGCAACACGGTGTGCGCGTTCGAACGCGCGCAGATGCTGGTCGGCGGTGCGGCTCGACAGGCATGCGTCAACACATCCGCCGGCGCGAGCCTTGAACCCGCGGATCTCGAAGGTACGACGTTGCCGCCTGCAGGCTCACCAAACCTGTTGATGAGCATGACGAGTACGACAATCAACTTCTGGCGCTTTGCCGTAAATTGGGGTGCCGGTACCGGCACGCTCACTGGGCCAACCACGGTTTCGGGAGTTGCCGCATTTAGCCGCGCGTGCGGCGGTGGCGCCTGCATTGTTCAACCCGGCACGACTAATCGTCTCGATTCCTTAGCCGATCGACTCATGTATCGTCTCAGCTATCGGAAATTCATCGACCATGAATCGCTCGTGATCAATCACTCGGTGACCAGTGGCACTGGTACCGGCATTCGCTGGTATGAATTGCGAAATGCGGTGGGACAGACTCTTGGCTCCGCGGCTCCAGTGCTTTTCCAACAGGGAACGTTCGCGCCAACCAACGACTTCCGTTGGATGGGAAGCGCGGCGATGGACAAGTCCGGCGGCATCGCTATCGGTTACAACATCTCGAGTTCGACGATTGTACCGAGTATTCGTTATGCGTATCGTGGCCCGTTGGATCCGTTGGGAACTATGGGCAACGAGACGTCAGTCCTCGTGGGCAGTGGATCGCAAACCGGGACGCTGACACGATGGGGCGATTACAGCACCATCAGCGTCGATCCGGTGGATGGCTGCCAGATGGTGTTTACGACGCAGTTCCTGCCGGCTAACGGTAGCTTTAACTGGACCACTTACATTCACAGCTTCAAGCTGTCGACGTGTAACTAGAACGCGGATTAACGCGGATGAAGACGGATTTAACCCGTTTTCATCCGCGTAGATCTGTGTGCTAGGATCTGCGGCTCGTGACGCTTTGGAAGAACTACATGCACCAGCGCGAGCGCTGGTATCATCAACGAGATAACAATCGTCTGGTACGACCCTTTGATTGGGGCCTGAACTACATCGTCGACCACGTCAATGGCGACGACCCGCGCGAACTATTCCGTAAACACACTGCGCAAGTAATGCCGGCAAGTGAAGAGTTTTACGCTTTGCCTCCGGTCACGGATTATCGTCTCGAATGCGATCAACTCACCTGGACGAGCGCTGTTCAAACACCTTCAGTTGAAAACAACACGGCGCACGCGCGATTCTTTCCCGCCAAAGTTAAAAACGGAAAACGACCGCGCACTGCTGTTGTCGTGTTACCGCAGTGGAATGCTCAGCCGCAGAGCCATGTTGAGGCTTGCAGGATCTTCAACATGATCGGCATGTCCGCGTTGCGCCTGACGCTTCCGTATCATCTGCAACGCAAGCCGCCGGAGCTCGAGCGCGCCGATCATCTTGTCAGCCCGAATATCGGTCGCACGATTCAATCAGTCAGGCAGGCAGTGCTGGATACGCGTGCGGCGGTGCGCTGGTTGAAGTCTGAAGGATACGAACGCGTCGGCATTCTCGGCACGAGTATCGGTTCGTGTGTAGCGTTTCTGACTTTTGCGCACGAACCGGATCTCGAGGCAGGCGCGTTTAATCACGTCTCGGGTTATTTCGCGGATGTGGTCTGGAAGGGGATCTCGACGGCACACGTGCGGGCGAGTTTCGAGGACAAGTTAACGCTGGACGAGTTGCGTGAGTATTGGGCGCCAATTAGTCCGATGCCTTTTATGCCTCGCGTAGCGCAGATGGGTCATCGGCCGCTGCGCTTCATCATCGCGCGTTACGATCTCACCTTTCCGATCGATCTTTCACACGCAGCGATTGCGGAAGCACGCCGGCACAAATTGCCGCTCGATGTTGTTTGGCTTCCCTGCGGTCATTACACCACCGGCGAGCTGCCCTGGAAAGCAATCGACGCCTGGAAGATCGCAACGTTCTTCAGAAAGGAGTTCAAGTAGATCCTATTTCACGCAAAGACGCAAAGAAAGCAAAGACCGCTACTTTGCGTCTTTGCAAAACTTTGCGCCTTGGCGTGAAACTTTATTTGGCTAACGGAAACACCGGCTCGATGTCGACCGGCACGTCCTTCAGCCTGTCGAGCGCCTGCTGCATCGGCGGCCTGATCACTGCGTACTTATCCAGTATCGCTTTGGCCTTGTCGTACGACCCTTCTGCCTCGAGCGTGAGCAAGTCGTGCGTAAGCTTCGTCACGCCGACTTTGATCTTAGCGTGATCGATACTGAACGTGCCTTTAGCCTCGTTGAACTTTATGGCGCCTTCATCAGTGAGATAGTTGAACTGCATCGCCACGCCACGCCCGTGCGCTTCCGTAATTCCGAAACGTACTGAACGAAACATGCTCGCGAGATAGGTCGTGTAAAGCGTCCGCTCCATGCCCTTGTCGATGATGCCGTGATCGATCATGTACTGGAGCGCCCACAGTCCGGTCATGTCGGCCTTCGCTTCTTCAATCGACGAATAAAGCTCCTTCAATTGCTTGCGCACGGTAGTTTCCTGACCGCCAACAGTGATGTTGTGTGGTCCAAGCCCGTGCATCAACTCGTGACAAAGTATGTGAGTGAAGAACGAGTCAAACGCCAATGCCGACTGCTCCGCCGGATCCAGTACGACCTTCGAGATCGGAATCAGCGTCTTATTAAACTTGGCGTCCTGCACATTCTTCAACATTACGCGCTTCGAGCCTTTTTCCTTAACTACACGCTCGTCGTTTGGCAAGTTGAAGGCGGCGGTTTGCACACCACTGTTGCCCTCGCCTGAGCCGAAGACCTCGTTAACAACTCGAATCGGCGAAGCAGCGCCGAGTTTTGGATTTCGATATTTCGGATCGATCGGGAGATTGTTTTCGAGTTCCTGTAAATGACCGCTGAACTTCGCGAGTTTCGCGGTCTCGGCGTCATCGCGCAAAGTCACGTAAGCTTCGAAAGCGGCTTTGTAACTGAACAGTTCGTCTTCGTAGGTTTCGTATGGACCAATGGTGACGTCGATAGGCGAGTCGAGATCCATCCAGGCGACGTCGCTCTCGTAGTAATCGTCAGAGCCGAACGCGTCAGCACGCTTGTTGAGAAAGTTTTTGAGCGTAGCCACGGTCGTGAGTGCCGCCGCTTCACGCAACAGGGCTGCGGCAGGCGCGAGATATTCTTTGTAAGCCTCGCTGTAGGGCACGATCGTCAGTTTCTTGTCTGGTCCACGTCGAATCAGATAAAAGAAACCGGTGGCCTTTTGTTTGTCTGCTTCCGAGAGCCCCTGAAGCCATGAGTTGAACTCGTCTTTCGTCATGTCGTCAGGGTAGTAGTTGGCGTTAGCGGGCTTTTCGTGCGGCACGCCTTCGACGAATGGCTCGTTGTTGTCGAGACGAGACCATGGTCCATCGTTGATGTAGAAGTAGTGCAGACGCTCTCGTCCGGCGGCTGATTTGTCAGCGAGCAACTTTTTCTCGAGCGCATCGTTGCCACTCCAAACCTGACGCAGAAACAACGGATCGAGCAGCTTCGCGGCGGCGATGATCTTGTCGAGCGCCTGGCGGTCCTTTGGCGAGAGTTTCGAAGTATCAGCCGTCAACGTCGTCGGCGCAAACCGCGCGATCTTCCGCGCGAGATCCGAATTGCCGCCGTTCGGCTTTTGTCCGATCAACGTGGTGGAGAGTAGTGCCATTGTTAATGCGATTGAGATGGTTGATTTCAATGAAGTCATCACTTTCAAAAATGCCTGAAGATTTGGCTTAGTAAACATGAGAAGCCTGGAATAGCAGCACTCGATAGACGCTCTTCTTCGCGTTGCAGAGTTTGCTTCAGCTTCAACGACGAATCGTGCGAGACATATTGTTCCACCGTCAGTTTTCGAGGATCTACGATCCAATACTCCTGTACTTGATGCTTAGAGTAAAGTCGGAGTTTATGTACGCGGTCTCGGCGACTATTGGCGGATCCCGGTGAAACGATCTCGATTACCAGAGCTGGAGGCCCTGTTAATCGATCATTGGTAATGATCGTGTCACGCTGTTCGTTAAGAAAAATAACCAAATCGGGAATAACGGCACTGAACTTACTCAGAATCACGCCGGCATTAGTAAGAATCTCTGCAATACGATTCCTTTCCAGAAATAATACAAACAAAGCAAAGAGGTTCGATAGAACTCTCTGATGTGTGAGGCCTGGTGAGCAGGACACAAAAAGTTCTCCTTCTATTATTTCGTA
>JBKPJP010000091.1:0-1927 GCA_046730735.1 Acidobacteriota bacterium
CCTCTACGGTGATGAGATCAACATGGAGGGGTTCCGAGCCCACCTCCGCTCGTTACCGCCAAACAAAAGCTGAAGCGACTATTCCTACCAATTAGGCCCTAATTGCCCATAATCCCTATCTCAGGACCCATTATCCGACACGAAATCTCCACATTTCGACACAGGTTTGAGTGTTGAACCTCTTTGTACCGTCTGTTAGACTTCTGATCCCCCGACGAGGCCCGAAGGGTGAATTGCCCCAGGATTTCCTCCTTCATTCACCGACTGACTAGCAGCCGAGAGTGAAACTTACTCACAGTTTCCCGGAGTAACAGAATGAAGCGTTTGCAATACCCGATCTTATGTAGTGGCGTCTTTGCGCTACTATTTTTAACACTGTTTGTCTTCCAGACCAGGACTCACGCCGATTCCAGCCCGGACGTGCGTCTCGAGCGAAAGGTCTCGAGGGAAATCCTGAAAAAAGTCGCCGAGGGCCATGGCGCCGATTTCGTTCGCGTAATCATCCAGCCCGCCAGTGCTTCAGATACCTCTATCGACTCCACCATCGAATACTCAGGCGGTAGCAATCTACGCAAGTTCAGAAACTTCGCCGTGCGTGTGGCGACGCTACCGGCGCAGGCGGCCGCGAACCTCGCGAGTCGCAGCGACGTTGCATACGTTTCGCTGAATCGTGACGTGCGACCAATGGGCCATCTCTCGCGCACGACCGGCGCGGATCAGGCGCGAAGCGCGGAGAGCGGTAGTTCACTCGACGGCGCGGGCGTCGGTATCGCGATTATCGACTCGGGAATCGATACAGACCATCGCTCGTTCCTGAACAAATCAAACGGCGTGCGCGTGGTCTACAGCGAAGATTTCACCACTGAAGGCCGTACCGACGATCCATACGGACACGGAACTCACGTCGCTTCGCTCGCCGCAGGCAACGGTCGAATTTCAAACGGCGAGTACACCGGCATCGCCCCGAACGCAAATCTGATCAACCTGCGCGTGTTGAACTCCGAAGGCGTTGGCACAACTGCTTACGTCCTTCGTGCGCTCGACTGGGTCGCTTCAAACAAAAGCATTTACAACATTCGTGTCGTCAACATGAGTCTCGGCATGCCCGCGGTCGATTCATATCGCAACGATCCGGTGTGCCGTGCGGTGCGAAGACTGGTCGATTCGGGCGTGGTCGTCTTTGCTGCTGCCGGTAACAACGGCAAGGACAGCGAAGGCAACAAGCTTTACGGTCACATTCATTCGCCCGGTAACGAACCTTCCGCGATCACCGTGGGTGCAGCGAACACGTTCGGCACTGACGATCGAAGCGACGACGGCGTAGCATCGTTCAGCTCGCGTGGTCCAACACGCAGTTTCACCATCGACGATAACGGCGTGAAGCATTACGACAACCTGATCAAACCGGATCTGATCGCGCCCGGAAACAAATTGATCGACGCCGAGTCAGATAACAACTATCTCGTCACGCAAACGCCTTCGCTCGATGCCGGTGTCAGTGGTGCCGACAATCGCAAGATGATGTACCTGAGCGGCACTTCGATGTCCACGCCGGTTGCAGCCGGTACTGCGGCGCTGATGCTACAGGCGAATCCGAGTTTGACTCCGAACCTCGTGAAAGCGTTGTTGATGTATACAGCGCAACCAATTGCCGGGTTCAACATGCTCGAGCAAGGCGCCGGTGAACTGAACGTCGCGGGCGCGGTGCAGTTGGCGCGGGCCGTTCGCACCGATTTGAGCGCGACGACAACCATCGGCTCACCGTTGCTCACATCGGAAGCTCTGCCGGCTCCGGAAACGACTATCGCGAATCACACGTTCACCTGGTCGCGCGACATCATTCTAAATTACACTTATGCCACGGGAGTTAATCTAATCACGAAGTATCAACTCGTTTATGCGCCTGGGAATTTGCTCAGCAGTGGCG
>JBKPJP010000092.1:0-1326 GCA_046730735.1 Acidobacteriota bacterium
TTTGATATGGCGCTTCTCGAGTGGCTCGCCTTCATACGCTACTCGCTCCCACAAAACTTTCCCGCTCTGTTTGTCGAGTGCGTAGATCGTCCAACGATGTCGCGTCCGATCTTTCGAGGCATCTCCGTCGCCATAAAGCCCGGGCTTGAATGACGCCTTCGGATCGCTGCTGATCGCAGTCGTCACAAAAACTCGATTGCCCCAAACAATCGGGCTCGAATGCGCCAGTCCGGGAATGGGTTTGCGCCAGAGAATGTTTTGGCCTGTCTTTCCATTCCACTCGTCCGGCAGATTCTGGCCGTCGGCGATGCCGGAAGCATGTGGACCACGAAACGAAGGCCAGTTTCCTTTCGCGTTTGATGGAATCGGCCGGGATGATGGACGTGCATGCGACGTCAGTGTGATCTTCCGTGGTGGCCTCGTAAACGCTTCACCGGCCGGCAGCCATGTGCTGCGATCGATAATCATGCGGCGTGGCACACACTGATCGTTGACGACGTCAAACGTGACGCGTTTGCCGTCAGTATTGAAGCGATACTTTCCCGGACTATCACAACCACCTGGTCCACCGCTCATCGCGAGTTCAACTTCATCGCCCTGGGCTTTCCAACTCCCGCTGAGTTTGGGCCAGCGATCGCCTTCGAGCGTGAACGTACCCGCCGGATCGAAGCGCGCTACAAACACGCCAAAAGATAACGGATGCGAAGGTATCGCGGCTTTGCGATACGTCTCGATGTACTTGCGCGCGAACTCGAGCCAGTGTGGACTCTCGCGCAAGCCAACTTTTTCGGCTTCAGCCTGTGCGTCTTCAACCTTCCAACCGTCGCGCAGCACTCGTCTGATCATCCAGAACGCACCGACGCGAATGGCCGCGGTGCAATGGATAAAGATCGGACGGTTTTCGGGATTGTCGGTGATTTTCAGAAACTCTGCGACCTGTTCTTCGTTCGGGTTTCCGTAAGCGACGGGAATGTTGAAGTAGCGCAGGCCAAGCTCTTTTGCTTTTGCTTCTTCTTCAGCGGCGCGGTGTTCGCTCGGCTGGCGCAGATTGAGGATCGACTTCACGCCTTCGGCTTTTAACTTTTCGAGGTGTTCGAGTTTCGGCTGGCCGCCGGTGCAGAAGTCTTTGTTCACCCGCAGGAAGTTTCTGATCTCGCCCGGATCCTGGGCCACAGTCAACAATAGAAGTGAGACAGCGAAAAGAATTCTCATTTTGAACCTCGTAAGAAACTTAGCCACAGATTACACGGATTTAATCCGGATTTTTATCCGTGTTATCCGCGGCTAAAATCATCGTGTAAGTTGCCGATACTTAATCCTGTGCGG
>JBKPJP010000093.1:0-18480 GCA_046730735.1 Acidobacteriota bacterium
AGGAACTAATACTCCGCTGTATCACAAATCGTTCTACAACATTCGTGGACAGCTGTTTGATACGCGCGTGAGTAGTGTGAACGACACCTGGGACTGGAATCGCGGCCGCCAAATTCTTCACTACAGTAGCAATCACGTGTGGGGCCAGAGTGGCACGGACAACAATGGCAATGTGCTGAATGCCGAGACCTGGATTCCGCCTGAAAACGCCACGCTGGACCAGGCGGACACGCTTATCGAAGACGTTTACAGCTACGACGCTTTGAATCGACTCAGCAGTGTTTCCGAACAACGAACGAGTGTGGCCACAGGTTGGGGAACGTGGTTCCAGCAATTTCGCCAGCAATACACCTACGATAGATATGGAAATCGAACCATTGATGTGGCCCAGGCGTGGGGCACGGGAATAAATAACAAGCAGTTCACAGTCGATACGGCAACGAACAGGTTAGGAGCGCCCAGTGGTCAAGCAGGTGTGATGAGTTACGATAATGCCGGAAACTTGACCACTGATACCTATACAGGAACCGGCAGCCGCACCTATGACGCAGAAAACCGGATGACAACAGCAACGGATAATACTAACCAGGTAAGTCGTTACACGTATGACGCGGACGGGAAGCGTGTACGACGGCAGGTCGCGTCGAGTCAGGAACAGTGGCAGATCTACGGAATCGACGGCGAGTTGATAGCTGAGTACGAAGCAGGGGCACCAGCGTCAGCACCGGAGAAAGAATACGGGTATCGCGGCGGACAGTTACTCATCACTGCGAGTGGTCGTTTCAATGTGGCTCTGGCCGCGAATGGCGCGGTGGCCAGTGCGTCTACTGCACACACGTGTTGCGGCTTTTCGACTACGGGTGCAATCAACGGCAACTATCGTGGTCCCTGGGCCAATGGGGAGGGCTGGAACGACGCCACGCCTGACGCAGTGCCTGATTGGATTCAAGTGAGCTTCGCCGGCAGTAAAACAATTGACGAGATCGACGTGTTTAGTCTGCACGACAACTACACCCAGGAAAACACACCGACAGAAACACAGACCTTTACGCTGTACGGCTTGCTGGGGTTCGACGTGCAGTACTGGAACGGCAGTAGTTGGGTGACGATCCCGGGCGGCAGTGTGACTGGAAATAACAAAGTCTGGCGTAAGTTTACGTTTTCGCCCGTTACCACCAGCAAGATCCGCGTGTGGATCAATCAAGTGCCTGATTCATGGAGTCGCGTGGTAGAGATTCAGGCGTTTGGCACCTCGGCGGGCGGTGAGAAAGTACAGTGGTTGGTTCCTGATCATCTCGGCACGCCACGAATGATCGTTGACGAAACTGGCAGTCTGACGAACCTGAAGCGGCATGACTATCTCCCATTTGGAGAAGAACTGTTTGCACCCGCGGGCAGCCGCACCACCGCGCAGGGCTATTCAGGTGGTGATGGAATTCGGCAGCAGTTCACTTCAAAAGAACGCGACGTTGAAACGGGGCTGGATTTCTTTGGGGCGAGGTACTACGCCAGTATTCAAGGGAGGTTTGCAGGAGCCGATCCTTTGTTTATCGAAGCTAAGCGTCTCGAATATCCTCAAGGTTGGAACCTCTACGCCTATACCCGAAACAATCCGCTGAGATTTATCGATCCAGACGGTCTCGAGATTGCAGTCAATTGCCAGGTACAGGGCGGTTGCCAGAAGACGGTGGAAAACCTGAACAATAGAAAAGATGCACAATTCCAAACTGAACTCAAAGACGGTAAGCTAAAAGTCGTAGGGCAGGTTGATGAGAAAAAGCTTTCAAAATCGGAGATGGCTCTTTACCAGGCCATAACTAACACCGACACGGTTGCGACCGTGGAGGTGGTTTCAGCGTCAGACAAGATCCTTTTTGGTTATTCAGCGTTGAATAACATACCGCCCTTAGCTGGTTTGAATAGGATCGATCAAGGCGACCTCAACCAGTTGGATCAGGTTGTTGCGGGTGAAATCGTGGCCCATGAGGTAATGGAGGCGTTTGGAAGTAAAAAAGGCCTATCCAATTATCAGCTCGCCCATGCGTATGCCAATACGTTTTTCGGAGATATAAAAGTCGAACAGGTCGGAGGTCTGCCGGAAGGCGCCCAAATGGCAACTACGGCCCGAGCCACTCTCAATTTTAGACGTCTCCAGACTAAAGTGTCCCTTGAGATAACCCTAACCACACCACAGCCGGCTCAATCGTTACCTAACAGATTTGACTACTTGCAAGGTAATATCAAGGTTGTCAAACCTGAGGAGAAAAAGAACTAGAATCAGGAGAAACACGATGAACACAACCCTGGGACGACTTGTCGTCGCGTTACTCCCACTCGCTCTTTCGCCACTGCTCCTTTCGCAGCAGCAGGACGCTCCAAAAGAGTTTGTTGGGGAAGGGGTTGTTGTGGCGTTTCAAAAGTATAATCGACACTCAGTAATGGGCCCCGTGCGCGGGGTCGCTAACTTCGTCGAGTTTTGGATCGTACGCGTTGACAAGTGGACGAATGAGGTTGAGCCACTCAAAGAAAAAAAGTATTTTCGCGTGGAGTATAATATTTATGAACGTGGCTTGACCGACTGTGAAATCAATGCGCCTAGACTACGCTTCAAACTTCGAGAGCTGCGTGAGAACGAGCACACCGATTGTATGGGTACTCGGCGAGAATCGTCCGACTATGTACGCACTACTCCGGGTCAGCTAGATGACATTCCACCACTTGATTCCTTGCCCTGTTTGATTGCGGATCAACCACCTATAGTAATTCCAGAATAGCAAGCATGAATTGAAATCCTGGTAGATATAGGTCTAGCTTCTCAACTGAAACAGAAATCATTTTTCATTTATTTAGGTTTCGAGACTGCTTCCGAAGGGCGTGCGAAGGCTAGTAAGCCGTGTTCGGTTGTCAGAATTACTGCGTCGCCGACGATAATTGGTGATGCTGAACTGGTCAGTTCATCTCCGGTGGGCAGGGAGTTGACTTGCTTACCATCCTTCAGTCCCAACACTACACCTTCAGAACTCGAGAGCGGCGTGAAGAGTGCCGTTTCCGCAACTGCCAATGGTTGCGCCGCAATCCGGCCCGGCAATAGTTTCTTCCAAAGCATCGATCCTTTGTGATTCAGCAGGTATGCGAAGTTGTCGAGCGACGCGGCGAGTAGCGCATCGCCTGCGAGTACGACAGCCTCAACGCCGGCGCCTGTTCTTTTGCGCCACTTCATACGACCTTTGTCACTGCTCACCGCGTAAACGTAACCATCGCCGGAGCCGAAGAAGACATTCTCATCAGTCACCGCAACCGGACCATGTATCGCGCCCTTGGTTCGATGACGCCAGAGCAGTTGGCCTGTTGTTTCGTCCAGAGCTAAAAGCGTGCCGTCTTCACTGCCGAAATACACTTTGCCGTTCTTAGCGACCGGTTGATTGCTAAACGCCAGCGCAAAGGGTATCGACCACAGCACGCCACCGGTTCGCTTGTCGAAAGCGTACGCGCGTCCATCGCTGCCGCCGGCAAATAGTTTTGTGCCGCTGATGGTGAGTGCGCCGCGTAGTGGTCTCACCAGGGGAGTCATCCACTGGGTCACACCGCCTTCCCGACCGAGTGCACGAAGCGCGCCCGCCGGTTTCTGCGGTTCGTTTGCCTGAACGACAGTTTCAGAAGCCACGTAGATTGCGTTTTCATCCGCGACGGGCGACGCTGAAAGTTCGCCGCCCATGTCTGAACGCCAAAAGAGTTGTCCATCACTCGCTTTTAGCGCGACGATCGTGCCGCCTGCGAGTGGTAAGTAGATTCGTTCGTTGTCGAAAGCGGGCGTGAGATTTAAAGTCACTGCTGATTCGTAACGCCATCGGACTGTGAGCGGTTGCGAGAGGAGAACGTCTCCGCTCGTAAAATTTGCGATGAGGGCAAGGGTCAGTATTCGAATTAAAGCCAGCATTCTTGTAATCCGCGTTTCAAAATTTTGAGTTAACACAACTCAAACGTATAATCGCTACTCTTCCAAATGAGCAACGTCCAGAATCATGAAACCGTAATAATACTTGACTTCGGATCGCAGTACACACAGCTCATCGCTCGTCGCGTGAGAGAAGCGGGCGTTTACTGCGAGATCCTTCCTTTCAGTGCCTCCATCGAAGCCATCAACGCCAGGTCGCCGAGGGGGCTGATCTTTTCGGGCGGACCTTCGTCCGTTTATGACGCGGCCGCGCCCAAGCCCGATCCGCAACTGCTCACATCAGTCGATTGTCCAACGCTCGGGATCTGCTACGGGTTCCAGGTCTTTGCGGGTGAGTTGGGCGGTACTGTGGCAGCTTCTCCAAATCGCGAGTATGGTTACGCGCGATTGAAGGTGCTGGACACGACGAGCCTGCTGTTTAAGGGTCTGCCGAAAGAACTAGACGTTTGGATGAGTCATGGGGATCACGTCACCGAGGTGCCACCGGGTTTCAATGTGACGGCGTTGACGGATGATGCTTTGAACGCGATGGAAGACGAGTCGCGCGGGATTTATGCGGTGCAGTTTCATCCTGAGGTCGCGCACACGCCACTCGGTGCTCAGGTGTTGCGTAACTTTTTGTTCTCTGTTTGCGGGTGTCGTGGTGATTGGTCGCCGGAGGCTGTTATCGAAGAACAGGTCGGGCGCATTCGCAATCAGCTCGGCACTGACGGGCGCGTGGTTTCCGGTTTGTCTGGCGGCGTGGATTCGACGGTCGCCGCCGCGCTGGTCCATAAAGCTGTTGGCGATCGACAGACTTGCATCTTTGTTGACAACGGGCTGTTGCGCGAGGGTGAGTTTGAATCGACTCTGGCGCTCTTGCAGCAGAGTATGAAGTTGAACATCGCTGGTGTGCGTGCCGGCGATCTTTTTCTATCAGCGCTAAAGGGTGTGACCGATCCGGAAGAGAAGCGCAAACGAATCGGTAAAGTTTTTATCGACGTGTTTGAGCAGGAGGCGAGTCGTCTTGGTGACGTTGGTTACCTGGTCCAGGGAACGCTGTATCCGGACGTGATCGAGTCAGTGTCGGTGCGTGGTCCATCGGCCGTGATCAAGAGTCATCACAACGTCGGCGGCTTGCCGGAGAAGATGAATCTCAAACTGATCGAGCCATTGCGTGAGTTGTTCAAAGATGAAGTGAGATTGATTGGAAGAGAGCTAGGGGTTCCGGAAGAGATCCTCGGGCGCCATCCATTCCCGGGTCCTGGTTTGGCTGTGCGCATCCTTGGAGATATCACGGAAGAGAAGATCCGTCTGGTCCAGGCTGCGGATCGAATACTCGATGAAGAGTTACGGCTTGCTGAGTTGTATCACTCCGTTTGGCAGGCGTTTCCCGTGCTGCTGCCGGTTTCGACCGTGGGTGTAATGGGCGACGAGCGCACTTACGAGCGTGTGATTGCGATTCGAGCCGTAACGAGTGTCGATGGAATGACGGCCGACTGGGCCAGGCTGCCTCACGATCTGCTGGCGCGAGTGTCAGCGAGAATCGTTTCCGAGATCCGAGGCGTAAATCGGGTCGTTTACGACATTAGTTCAAAACCACCATCAACCATAGAGTGGGAATAACATTCCCACGGATTACACAGATAAAAATGCAGGACCGCAAATTCGTACACCTCCATCTTCATACTGATTACAGTCTTCTTGACGGCGCTATTCAAATCAAACCTCTCTCCAAACGTGTGGAAGAGTTGGGTATGCCGGCGTGTGCCATGACTGACCATGGCAACATCTTCGGCGCCATCTCGTTTTACAACGCGATGAAGTATCGCGGCGTGAAGCCGATTATTGGCTGCGAGACTTACATCACGCGCGGTAGTCGCAAAGACAAAGCCGCGAGCGCGCCCGGTGAGAAGGCCAACTTTCATTTGATCCTGCTGGCTCAAAACTACGAGGGCTACCAGAACCTCGTGCGACTGACTTCAAAAGCATATACCGAGGGCTTCTATTACAAGCCACGCATCGATAAAGAATTACTCGCCGAGCACAGCAAGGGGTTGATCGCGCTCTCCGCCTGTATGTCGGGAGTGCCGTCTGCGATGCTGGCGCAGGAGAAGTGTGACGAAGCGGCGAAGGCGGCGATCGAGTTTGAAGAGATACTCGGTAAAGGGAACTACTTTCTCGAGATCCAGGAGCATGGCCTCGACGCCCAGAAACGCATTCGCAAGTCGCTCGTGGATCTTTCCAAACGAACGGGCGTGCCGCTCGTCGCGACCAACGATGCGCATTATCTGATGCCCGACGACTCGAGGGCGCACGACGTTCTGCTCTGCATCGGCTCAGGCAAGACAGTCAACGACACAAATCGCCTGCGCTATGCCAGTCCTAACTTTTACGTGCGGTCGCCGGAAGAGATGTGGCAGATCTTCGGTCAGGAGCTGCCGGAGGTGCTGACGCGCACCGTCGAGATCGCGGAACGCTGCGAGCTGAAGCTGCCCGAGAACGTCAACTATCTACCTCAGTATCCGATTCCGCAATCCGAGCAAGGACTCTCGGCTGACGACTATTTTGAAAAAGTGGTCCGCGACGGTTTTGAGCGCCGCCGCCAGCAGGTCTGGGATACGCAGGCTGCGCGTGGCGAGTTGAAGCAGCCGATGTCAGATTATCAGGCGCGACTCTCGAGCGAGATCCAGATGATCAAGCAGATGGGTTTCGCCGGCTATTTTCTCATCGTTTGGGACTTCGTCCGCTACGCGAAAGAGCACTCGATCCCGGTCGGACCGGGTCGCGGCTCGGCAGCGGGGTCGCTGGTCGCCTACTGTCTCGAGATCACGGACATCGATCCGCTCCAGTACGACTTGCTGTTCGAGCGCTTTCTCAACCCCGGGCGCGTGACGATGCCCGATATCGATATCGACTTTTGCGTCCGTGGCCGCGGCGACGTCATCAACCACGTCGCTAATCTCTACGGCCGCGACTCCGTCTGCCAGATCATCACGTTCGGAACGCTCGCCTCGAAGGCTGCCATCAAGGACGTCGGCCGGGCGCTCGAAGTCCCTTACGCCGAGGTCGACCGGATCGCCAAAATGATTCCGCCCCCGGTTCGCGGACGAAACGTCAGTCTCGATCAGGCACTTGAACAAGTTCCTGAACTCCGGCGCGAGATGGATACCAACCCTCAGGTTAAAGAGATACTTGAGATCGCGCGCCGGCTCGAAGGCTGTGCTCGTCACTCCTCGGTCCACGCTGCGGGCGTGGTCATCTCGCCTCTGCCGCTTCAGGAATTGATCCCCGTAGCCGTCTCCGGAAAGGAGGAACTGACCACGCAGTATGTCATGTCGGACCTCGAAAAAACCGGCATGCTTAAGATGGACTTTTTAGCGCTTACCGCTCTAACCGTTATAAATGACTGTTTAATGAGCATTAAGCGCATGCTTGGTAAAGAGATTAAGTGGTCGGATATAGCGCTTAACGATGCTAAAGCGCTTAGCGTTTTTGCTGAAGGCAGGACTGAAGCGGTCTTCCAGTTTGAGTCTTCAGGCATGCAGGAGATCTGCCGGAAGCTAAAACCAAAGGAGCTTGAGGATCTCGCCGCGCTCAACGCCCTCTATAGACCGGGACCACTCGATGGCGGCATGGTGGATGAATTCATTCAGCGCCATCACGGCAAGAAGGCAGTGCGCTATCTCGTTCCTGAGATGAAGGAGATTCTCAACAACACCTACGGCATCATCGTCTACCAGGAACAGATAATGCAGCTTGCCCAGAAGCTTGCCGGTTACACACTTAGCGAGGCCGACTTAATGCGTCGCGCGATGGGGAAAAAGAAGCGCGAGGAGATGGCTGTTCACGAAGAGAAGTTCATCAACGGCGCTGTCGAGCGTGGGATAAAGCAGGAAAAAGCCGCGAAGATCTTCTCATTGATGGCGCAATTTTCTGACTATGGATTCAATCGCAGTCACAGCGTCGCGTATGCCTATCTCGCTTTCCAGACAGCTTACCTGAAGGCGCACTATCCGGAGCACTTCTACGCCGCGGTGCTGTCGAGTGAAGCTCAGGACGCCGCCAAGGTGTTTAAGTATTCGAAGGAGCTACGCGCCCAAAAGATTGCACTCCTCCCGCCTGACGTCAATGAAAGCCACTCGGGCTTTACGCCTTTAAGCGGGGCAATCCGTTACGGGTTGACCGCGATTAAGGGCTTGGGCCAGTCGGCCGTTAATGCGATCTCTGATGCGCGTGAGAGTGGCGGTCCTTTCAGATCGTTCTTTGATTTTGCTGAGCGGGTTGAGTCGGGAACGTTAAATAAGCGAGTGTTTGAAGGCCTCATCAGTGCTGGTGCTTTCGATTCGCTTAAGGACGGTCGGCCTATCGAGGCGTGGCGCGGCGGACTCTTCAACGCAATCGATGCGGCGCTGTCGCGAGGCCAAAGAGCCAAGCGTGAAAAGTTAATGGGGCAGAACGGTTTGTTCGGTGCCATGCCGGAAGAGATCGACTTCACCAATGAACTGTCGCCAACTGCAAAAGGCTGGACTTCAAGTGAAATGTTAGCTGCTGAAAAGGCGGCTTTGGGCTTTTATATTACGGGCCATCCGCTCGAGCGTTACCTTAACATCCTCCAGAACGTGAAGGCCCTGAAGTCTTCGGAACTGCCGGAACTGAACAGTGGTATTCGCGTGACGACGGGTGGGATCATCGGAGACCTGCAAATCCGCACCACCAAGAAAGGCGATAAGTTTGCTCTCTTTCGGCTGGAAGATGAGGTTGGCGGCACCAAGTGTGTTTTATGGCCTGAGTGCTATCGCAAGTACGCGACTGTGGCGCAGAATGAATTGCCCGTAATCGTTATCGGACGCCTCGAACTCAGCGAGGACAATCCGCCGACGATCATCGTCGATCAGGTGCAGAGCATCGACGACAGGATCAGGGGCAATGAGTTTCTGGTCCTCCGCACACCGCAGCACGATGATTTCACTACATTGTGCGACGAGATTTTGACGCTGCTCAATGCGAACCCCGGCGACTGCGAAGTGGCGTTCGAGGCCTTGATCGCTGACGGCACAGTGGTCAGGGTAAAACCAAACAACGCTTTGCGCGTGCGCCGGAGTAACGAACTCGAGCAGGCTCTTAAGAATTTGGGCTGCGCCATCACCATCGAGACCACAGGACCTCAAGCACGCGTCTGATAATGAACGATCACAGGGCTGGGCTTGTAGTAACACAAACGACCGGTCGCTACCGCTCCCGGTACTGACCTCTCCTCTGGAGGCATAGAAACCATGAGAGACCTTTCCCCTCAAGAACTCGCCAATGAAATAAAAATGGTCGCGCAGATTACGGAGAAGCTGTTGCTTCACCCGCTGATCAACATGACGGACGTGCGCGACGATATCAGTCGTCTGGGCGCTTACTTGCAAGCGAGCGAAACGAAACTGATCCAGTTGATGAACAATCAGCACCCGAGCGAGACCGAGCCCGGCGCTACTCAGTACGGAATGGCGCTTTATGTCTTCGATACAACTCATCCGGTTCTCCGTCGCTTGCTCGACTTTCCTAAAACACAGATCACCATCGACATGCTGCGTGAGTGGGACGATGATGTCCGTGGCGCGGGTGTAATTGATTACGATGGCACAATGATCGCGGCCAGTAAGTTCGGCGATCTCGATGCCGGTTGGGTCACTGCTCTGATTTTTTACATCGCGCTCAAACTCGGAGTGAGGGAGGTGAGTTCGTGGGCCCCGTTCGGCCCCACTCCCGCGGTCGTGTCAAACACCGACGACACCGTGAAGATCGCGATCGTGGGCGACTGGGGCACGGGATCCTGGAGCGATGGTGCTATCGACTATCCCGCGTTGCTGGTAATCAACCAGGTCCAATTGCTGAAACCGGATTACACTATTCATCTCGGCGATGTTTACTACGCCGGCACTGCCGGTTTTCTCGACTCCGACGAGGAGCTAAATAACTTTGTGAACAACTGGCCGAGTGGATCGCAAGGCTCGTTCATGCTCAACTCGAATCACGAGATGTACAGCGGCGCGCAAGGTTTTTTCGGCAAGGGATTAAAAGCGCCTCAGTTCAGCCTGCAGCAGAACACGAGCTACTTCGCCATTCAAAGTGAGAAGTGGATAATCATCGGCCTGGATACTGCTTATTACGACAAGAGCCAGTTGTTCATGAACGGCGCATTGACTGATACGAACCAGATCAACTTCATCAAGGGTTTGAATACAGCAAACAAGAAGGTCATCGTGCTCACGCATCACAATGCAACCAGCATCGACGGAACCAGCACCGCGAACCTTCCGCTTTGGAATCAGGTGCTCTCCGCTCTCGGCCGGCCGCCTGATTACTGGTATTGGGGTCACGTTCACAACGCAATGGTCTACTCGGACAAATCGTTTCCCGCTCAGAACGGCGTAAAGGCGCGTTGCGCAGGACATGGCGCAATCCCTTTCGGCGTCGCCTGGGGGTTGCAGAATCCGGATGGTACGAACAAACCTTCAGTTGAATACTTTGCTAACGAGTTGTTATCGACTGCTTATGACGAGATCGATCTACAACAAACCAATCGCGTCTTGAACGGCTTTGCGATGCTGACGATCGGCCCTGACACGATCAAAGAGGAGTTTATCGATCAGACGGGTACCGTGCGGTGGTCGCAAACGGCAACGCTTTAGTGTTAACTTTGAATAACCGAATGGCCAAAGACAAACAAGATAAACTCGAGAATACAAAACCCGTCGCGAATCGAACTGCTTTCGAGCGTGTGCAGCTTGCTCGACACTCCGACCGCCCTTATACGCTCGATCTGATCGAGCGACTGTTTGAAGACTTCGTCGAGCTTCACGGTGACAAGCGATTCGCCGAAGACCCCGCGATTGTCTGCGGTCTCGCTCGCTTTCACGGATTGCCGATAGTTGTGGTCGGTCACCAGAAAGGTCGCGACACGAAGCAGCGCAGCTATCGAAACTTCGGCATGCCGAAGCCGGAGGGTTATCGAAAGGCACTGCGTGTGATGAAGCTCGGTGAGAAGTTTGGCCGCCCGATCTTCACGTTCATCGACACACCCGGCGCTTATCCGGGAATCGACGCCGAAGAGCGCGGGCAGGCTGAAGCGATTGCTTACAACCTGCGCGAGATGGCGAAGATCAAAGTGCCAATCATCGTCACTGTGATCGGTGAAGGCGGTTCAGGCGGCGCACTCGCGATCGGAGTCGGCGATCAGGTATTGATGCTGGAGAATGCGACTTACTCAGTAATCACGCCCGAAGGATGTGCGGCAATTCTTTGGAAAGACTCGTCACGCGCAGACCAGGCCGCGGAAGGCCTGCGACTGACAGCGCAGCATCTCTTCGAAGAGGGAATCGTCGACAAGATCATTCCCGAGCCGGAAGGTGGCGCTCACAACGATTACGATCAAACCGCACGTTACCTCGACTCAGCTCTTAGCGAGCGTCTCGCCGAAGCCGTAAGTTGTTCGCAGGAAGACAGACTGAAGCGTCGTTACAACAAACTTCGAGGTTTCGGTCGCTGGGGCACAGACGGTAAGGACTAGACCGACTTAGCCACAAAGAAGCACAAAAGGCAAAAACTTTTAGCAAAAACATTTGTGCCTTTGTGCTTCTTTGTGGCAAGTTCCTCATTCCGGAAGTACAATTCACGCCTCAATCTACGCCCGGATTCCAAAGGAGTACCCATGAAAACTCACGTCTATACAAAACATCTCTCCCTTCTGATGGCTCTCATTCTGAGTGTCGTCCCCGTTATAAGCGCGCAGCAGCAAGCTCCCAAGAGCACAGACAGCAGTGCGCAGTTAACGCAGCCAATGCCCGTCGATCCGCAGATCACGATGGGCCAGTTCAAGAACGGGTTGCGCTATTACATACGGACGACGAAGAAACCAGAAAAAAGAGCGGAACTCCGGCTCGTGGTCAAGGCCGGCTCGATTCTTGAAGACGACGATCAACTTGGCCTGGCCCACTTCGTCGAGCACATGGCCTTTAACGGCACTAAGAACTTTCCCAAGCACGAGCTACAGGCGTTCGTAGAATCGCTGGGCATGCGTTTCGGCGCACACCTCAATGCGTACACCAGCTTCGATGAAACCGTCTACATGCTCACCGTCCCAACTGACAAGCCCGCCGCCATGGAAAAGTCGTTTCAAGTGCTACAGGACTGGGCGCAAAACGTGTCGTTCGATGATCCTGAGATCGAAAAAGAACGTGGCGTCGTGTTGGAGGAATGGCGTTCGAGCCGCGGCGCCGGTATGCGCAATACCGAAAAGATATTTCCGGTGATGTTCAAAGGATCTCGTTATGCGAACAGGCTTCCCATCGGCAAATCCGAAATCATCCAGGGCGGCAAGGCGGAGCGGATAAAGCAGTATTACAAAGACTGGTACCGTCCCGACTTGATGGCGGTTGTCGCCGTTGGTGATTTTGACAAAGCTGCCGTGGAAAAACTCGTGACCACTTATTTCGGATCGCTGCCGGAAGCCACGAGTCCGCGACCGCGACAGACATTTGATCTGCCCGATCGTACAGAGACGGGTTACTCCATCAATACGGATAAAGAGACCACCACGACGAGCGTTCAGGTAAACACTCTCTTGCCTGCACGCCGGCCGGGCACGATCGGCGCTTACAGGCAGAAGACGGTTGACCGGCTTTTTGCCGGAATGCTGAACGCGCGATTTTCTGAACTCGCGCAAAAGCCCGACGCCCCATTCGTCTTTGGCTTTTCAGGGCGTAGTGGTTTCCTCGTACGCACGAAGGAGATTGCTTACCTCAATGCTCTCGTGAAGGAGGGCGCCGTTGAGAATGCGATGCGAACGTTAATGACCGAGGCCGAACGGGTTGCGCGCTTTGGGTTTACAGAAACGGAGTTGGCGCGTCAAAAAGCAAGTATGTTGCGCAGTTACGAACGCCTTGCCATGGAAAAAGAAAACGCCTTGTCCTCGGCGAAGGCTGACGAATATGTTCGCGCCTTTCTGACAGGCGAAACCCTTCCCAGCGCCGATGATGAGTATGCGTTGCAACAGCGTTTTGTTCCCGAGATCACGCTGGCTGAGATCAATAAGCTCGCGCGTGAGTGGTTTCCTGTTAATGCACAGAATCGATTGGTAATAGTTACGGCTCCGGAAAAAAGCGGACTCGCAGTACCTGATGAGTCGAAGCTTGCGGCCATCATCAAAGAAACGCCCGCCGCGGAACTGAAGGCTTACGTCGACACAGTGGGTTCAGCGGTTCTGCTCGAATCACTGCCTGCCCCAGGAAAAATTACTAAAGCTGTCACAGATGAGAAGACTGGTTTGACAACCTGGGAACTGTCGAATGGCGTTAAGGTCGTGCTCAAGCCGACGAATTTTCGCGCAGACGAGATTTTATTCAGGGCTACTAGTCCTGGCGGAACGTCTCTTGTGAGTGATGCGGATTACATTCCAGCAGATTCCGCATCGCAAGTAATACCGGCGGGCGGTGTTGCAAAATTCAGCGCCATCGATCTGCAAAAAATGTTGGCGGGAAAGATCGCGTCCGCAAATCCGTTTATTGGAGAACTGGAAGAAGGCTTGAATGGAAGTAGTTCTCGCAAAGACCTCGAGACGATGTTCCAACTGATTTATCTGCGCTTCACTCAACCAAGAGCTGATGCGAACGCCTTCGCCGTTCAAGCAACCCAGGCGCGGACGTTCATGACTAATCAAAGCGTGTCGCCTGATTTCGCATTCTTTGAAGCGCTCATTAACTCAATGTATCAGAACCACCCGCGCCGTCGTATGACTACCGCGGCCACGGTTGATGAGTGGAATCTCGACAAGTCGCTGGCGTTCTACAAAGACCGTTTTGCCGATGCGAGTGACTTCACATTTTTCTTCGTCGGCAGTTTCGACGAAGCAACGATTAAGCCGCTGATAGAGCGTTACCTTGGCGCGCTTCCTTCGCTTGGTCGGAAAGAGACGTGGAAAGACGTCGGCGTCAAGATTCCAACGGGAATAATTGAGAAGAAGGTCGAGAAGGGAATCGAGCCGAAGAGCCGCGCGGCGATCGTTTTTAGTGGTCCATTCGTATACGAGCAATCGCGGCGCGTCGCGATTCGCGCAATGTCGGAGATATTACAAAACCGGTTGATGGAGGTTATTCGGGAGGAACTCGGCGGTACCTACGGCATTAGTGCCAATTACAGTTATTCAAAGTTTCCGAAGCCGGAATACTCGATCACAATTCAGTTTGGCAGCTCACCTGAACGGACCGACGATCTGATCAAACGAGTGTTTGAGGAAATCGAAAAGTTTAAGACTAACGGGCCGACTGAGAAACAACTCAACGACGAGAAGGAAGCGTTGAATCGAGAGTTTGAGACGAACAGCAAACAGAACGGTTATCTACTAAATCAGCTTCTTGCCCGGCACTTCAATGGCGAGGATCTGGCTGGAGTGTGGCTGGTTCCGGAGTTTTACAAAAAAGTCGATGCCGCCACGATCCAGGAAGCCGCGAAGTTGTATCTTGACACTAAGAACTTCGTTAAGGTGACACTCTTTCCGGAGAAGAAACAGCCACAATAAAGCACAAAACGAGGTTGACCCGTTCAGGGTCAACTTCTTTTTTATTTGTGCCTTTTGTGCCTCTTTGTGGCCTCAGAAGGGAATATCGTCGTCAGATAAATCCGGTTGCGAATCCGGTGCGCCCGCGCTTGCGCTCGCCGATGCAGCGCGTTCGTGCGTCATCTCGTCGCCGCCACGTGTACCGATAAACTGCATGTCAGTGGCAAACACCTCGAGCGAGTGGCGCGGCTTGCCATCACGATCGATGTACTCTTCGACGCGCAGACGCCCTTCGATATAAACCTGACGGCCTTTTTGCAGATACTGTGAGGCAGTTTCCGCCAAACGGTTCCAGAGAGTGATGCGAAACCAGGTCGTCTGGTCCTGCATTTCGCCATTCCGATCTTTGCGCCGCTCATTTGTGGCCACGCTGAAACTACAAACGGGAGTGCCCTGGGCTGTGTAACGCAACTCGGGGTCGCGCCCGAGATTTCCCACGATAATTATTTTATTGAAGGACATGAGGAGCCTTTCTCTTTTGCTTCTGGGTTAACTGACCGCCGCGATACTACTAGTGTCCTACCAACCGGTCAAGCGACTCCCTGTTTTAACGCAAAGAACACAAAGATACGCTGAGAACCGCAGAGAAAGTATCGCTATCGCGTTCCCTAAATGATTTCTGATAGACTGTCGCCACCGTCAATTCGGTTAAGAACGAATGAAGCCGCGAGTGTACATCGAGACGTTTGGCTGCCAGATGAATGTCGCTGATTCCGAGCGTGCAGCCACCGGTTTGCGTGCCTCGGGCTACGACCTGTGCAAGTCGATCGACGATGCTGACGTCGTGTTGCTCAACACCTGTTCTGTTCGCGAGAAAGCCGAGCGAAAGGTTTACACACGCATCGGAGAAGTGCGCGCGGCGCGACCGGATAAACGAGATCTGCTCGTGGGCGTGATGGGTTGTGTGGCCCAACTCGAAGGCGAAGCGGTTTTCGAACACGCGTCATCGGTCAACATGGTGATCGGAACGCGCGCCACCGATCGCATCCCCGTATTGATCGAACGCGCACGCGAAGGTGAACGACGAGTTCTCGATCTGGGTGAGCGTGGAGGGCAGGACTCGTGGGATGTTTCTCCAGTTGAACGTCATTCGCCACACGTTGCTTTCATTCCGATCATCGAAGGCTGCAACAAGTTTTGCTCGTTCTGTATCGTGCCCTACTCACGTGGACGTGAACGCAGCCGCTCGGCCAGCGAGATCATCGCCGAAGCAAAGCGGTTGCAGGCCCTTGGCTACAAGGAAATTCATCTTATCGGTCAGAATGTGAATAGCTACCGGCCGCGCGTTGAAGACGGTCTCGAGGGATTCACTGGCGCAACGCCATTCTGTCGTCTGCTGCGTGCTGTCGCTGCCACTGGCTTGCCGCGCATCAAGTTTACGACCTCCTTCCCGCGTGATTTTCATCCTGACATCGTCTCGGCCATTGAAGAGAATCCGAACCTCTGTGATTGGGTTCATCTTCCGGTGCAATCGGGCAGCGATCGCATTCTCAAGTTGATGCGACGTGGTCACAAACGTAGCGACTATCTCGAACGAATTGAGCGCATCAAGAATTCGAGTCGTCGTTTGGCACTGACGAGCGACATCATCGTCGGTTTTCCAGGTGAGACGGACGAAGACTTCGAGCAAACCATGACGCTCGTTAAAGAATGTGAGTACGATAGTCTTTACATCTTCAAATATTCAAAACGCGCCGGCACCCCCGCTGCGGAGTTTGAAGATAATGTTCCCGACAGTGAAAAGAAGGCGCGTTTCCTTGAACTCGAAAAAGTGCAGCGTGCGGCGCAGGAGAAGATTTACCAGTCGTACGTGGGACGAAAGCTGAGCGTGCTGGCTGAACGACAGAGTTCTCGGTCTGAAAGCGACCTGACAGGTCACTCCACGTGTCATAAGGTGGTTAACTTCAAAGGTGACAATAGTCTTGAAGGCGAGATCGTCGATGTCGTCGTCACTGAAGCGAAGACGAATAGTTTGTATGGAGTTTTGAGACAGGATTAACAAGATAATCCTTAAAGGTTAGCGGTAGCGTAAGGGGTACCACGTATGGAAATCGAGGTTAAGATCCGAGCATTAATGATGGATCCCAGTAGCGGAACTCCAATTATTATTTTAAAAGACGTTCAGAGTGATACGATGCTGCCGATCTGGGTGGGCGCGTACGAAGCAAACGCGATCGCGTTGGAGATCGAGAAGATCGCGCCGCCCCGACCGATGACTCACGATCTGTTACGTAACCTGATTGTCGAACTGGGAGTTCACGTGGATCGAGTGGTAGTCACCAGCTTGCGCGACAACACGTTCTTCGCGGTGATCGAGATGCACAACAGCGAAGGCAACAAGATGGTCCTCGATTCCAGGCCTTCGGATGCGATCGCACTGGCTTTGCGTGCTGATTGTCCGATCTACGTCGATATGGAAGTCATCAAGGCATCGCGCAACACGATGCCTACGGAAGAGAGTGAAGAGTCTGAGATAACGACGGGTGAAGAAGAATGGCCCGACGTTATTGGTGAGGCAGGAGATTTACCGATGTAGTATTCTCTCCGCGGCTCTCTGCGGTTCTCTGTGTCCTCTGCGTTGGAGAGGCCGAGAGGCGCAATTGCAACGCAGAGAGCACGGAGTTTTTACGCAGAGAACGCAGAGTAGGTCTATGGAGCGATAGTTTGCTACTGTGCAGCGAATGGTAATCGCCATCGCCAACCAGAAAGGTGGGGTAGGGAAGACCACTACCGCCATCAATTTAGCCGCCGCCTTTGCCCGCAAGGGAAAACGTGTCCTTCTTCTCGATCTCGATCCACAAGCCAACAGTTCCATCTCGTTCCTCGATCCGCGCGCCGTCGAGCGATCGGTCTACGAACTGATGATGGACGGTATGGCGCCGGTCGAAGAGTCGGTCTATCGAACTCCGGTCGAGAACCTGGACGTCGTTCCTGCGCGCATCAATCTCGCGAAACTCGAGGCGAAGTTAGTCGGCGACTTCGACGCGCCTTTCCGGCTCAAGGATCGACTCGAACCTTTTCGTCAACAATACGACGTCATCGTCATCGACACGCCGCCAACCCTGGGTCTGATCACCGTAAACGCGCTCGTGGCCGCTTCACACGTGTTGATACCGATCCAGTCGTCATACTTCGCACTCGAAGGGACGGACGATCTGCTCGAGACGATCGAGAAGGTCAAAGCGCGTCCCAATCCGAATCTCGTTTTGCTCGGTGTGTTAGTGACCTTGCACGACAAGCGCACCACGCTCGCGCGCGAAGTTCACGAACAGATCCGCAACGTCTTTGGTCCAAAACTTTTTGATACCGTGATTACAAAGAGCGTCAGACTCGAAGAGTCGCCTGCATACAAGGAGTCGATTTTTAGTTTTGCTCCCAACTCGTCGGGAGCGATTGAGTACGGAAAACTTTGCGAAGAGGTAATAAGCCGTGTCTAAGAGGGGATTGCCAACCGGACTTCAGATGCGCCACGACGCGCATTACGTCGAAGAACTCTCACAACACCGGCCTCAGCAGGTCGGCAGAATGATCCCTTTGGATAAACTCGATCCAAATCCGGAACAGCCGCGCACGGAGTTCGGTGACCTGACCGAGCTGACCGCTTCGATCGCTGAGAAGGGCGTGCTCGAACCTCTGCTAGTCAAACCAAATCGATTGACCGGACGCTGGATGATCATCGCCGGTGAACGTCGTTGGCGTTCCGCACAAAAAGCCGGACTCAAGGAAGTGCCCTGCGTTGAAATGGAAGTTGACGAGGGCACTGTCGCTGAGATCGCGTTGATTGAAAACATGCAGCGCAAGGATCTCACGGTTTGGGAAGAAGCAGACGGACTGCTGGCGCTGTGCGAACGGTTTGGTTACACGCATGACGACGTGGCGCGCAAAGTTGGTAAGAGCAGGACCACTGTCAGTGAGGCACTCGCGATTGCGCGCATTCCTGATG
>JBKPJP010000094.1:0-5604 GCA_046730735.1 Acidobacteriota bacterium
TGTAGATCGGCTGGCCATACTGATAACGCATGCCGAGCTCGAGACTCAGTTTGCGATTCACTTTCCAACTATCGGCAACGAAAGCCTCAGTTTGAGTGAACCGGAAGAAGCCCATCGGATCGAGAGCTTGTTCGCTGTAGGTGCGGAAGTTTCCGAGCAGCGCATCGGCGAAAGAGTTGTTCGAGGTGCGCGTGTTGCTGCCCGTGTTGAAATCAATCTGCCCCGCGTAAGTGGTGCGCGCGTTTTGATCGATGCGATTGCGTGTGACGCTCAGGCCGGTCTTCAACGTGTGGCTGCCGTGTACCCACGTCACCGTGTCGCTGGTGTTGATGTCGGTTGTTGGAGAGAGCAACGAACGCGCCGCGCCGAAGAAGCTCGCGAAACCGTTGATGGTCACATCGGGAATCGAATTCTCAAACCGTCCGAGCCCGGTGAATAGCTGTTGGAACTGAAAACCATAAGTTTCACGCTTCCAGAGTTCACCGTCCGGCGGACTTCGCTGGGCCACCACCGCGCCCGTCACCTTGGCTTCATTGATAAAATTCGGCGTGATTAACCACGTGTGCGAGAGCTGCATCGAGGTTCCGGGACGTTTGCGAAAACTCGGAATCGTCGGCAATTGCGTGTTGATGAACGTGCCGAACGGATCGATCAACTCGTTCTTGTCGTGAATATAACGGCCGTAGAGCGTCTGCTTGTCGTTGATGCGATAGTCGATTCGCAGCAGGTCTTCGCGATAATCGAGCGGGTTTGGTTGTTGGAAAGTTACGTTGTTGCCGATCGGGCTGTTGGTAAAGACAGTCGCCAGTCCGATCGATGTGCGAAAGACTTCGGCGATCGCGCGGCCGTCCGCGGTGATGCGATTCGCGGGAATGATGTTACGAAGCGCGACGTTCGTGCCGCCAAAACATCCGGCGCGATTCGCAGTCGTACACGGCAACGTACTGTTCGGATCTTTCAACAATCCATCGTCGTTCGTGCCGACTATTCCGTCCGCGCCGCGCAGGCGGAACGAGAAATCACCGTTCAACTCCGCGAGCGTCGGCACCGTGCGGCGTTGCGGCGCCGAAAGGCGGCGAATGTACTTCCATTCCTGGCCACCGAAGAAGAACAGCTTGTCTTTGATGATTGGACCGCCGAAGCTGTAGCCGAAATTATTGAAGCGCAGTGTCGGCCGCGTCGGCGCGAAGAAGGGGCGCGCGTCGAGTTTATCGTTTCTTAGAAATTCAAACGCGCTGCCGTGGAAGTCGTTGCCGCCACTGCGCGTGACGAGACTCACTTGCGCGCCGGAGTTGCGCCCGTACTCCGCCGAGAAGTTCGACGTCTGAATCTTCACTTCCTGAATGTAGTCGATCCCAAGGTTGTTGATCTGGCTCGCGTTGCTGCCCGACTGCAAATTGAAGCCGCCGTCGATAGTGACGTTGTTCGTCTGGCCACGATTGCCGTTGATCGACTGATTGTTCGTCGCGAGACTGGTGGTTAACTCGAGCTGATCGTCGTTCAGCAAGGCAACGCCGGGAACGAACGAGAGCAGTTGAATGTAATTGCGGCCGTTGAGCGCGAGGTTCTGCACCTGCTGCTGGTCGATGACGCGCGCGACTTCGCCGGACGTAGTGTTGACAGTCTCACCGGCGGCGCCGACGATCTCCACCGTTTCCGACACCTCGCCGACTTCGAGTTTTAGATCGACGGTGAGTCGCGCGTCAGCGGTCACGCTCTGACCGGAGACGAGCGCCTTCTTATAACCTTTCGACTCGGCCTCGATAGTGTAAGTGCCGGCCGGCAGATTCGTGACGGTGTAAAAACCGTTCTCGTCAGTGGCGACCGTGCGTTCGAGATTGTTCGCTCTGTTAGTGACTTTGACCGATACGTTGGGAACGGCGGCTCCGTTCGAATCCTGCACCGTACCCGAGATACGGCCGACGACGGTTTGGCCGAATGCTGTTTGACAGGCAACGAGGATGAGTATCAGCAACCACAAAAGTTGTTTAGTGCCTCGCATCGATCTGGACCTCCAGGGAAAGTTTTAGCCGCGGATTTACGCGGAGCTTCGCTCACGGATCAGGCGACCATTGGAGCGGCAAAGGCCGGCGCCGCTACGAGTGCCACTGCGCCACGCAGGCGCGGATGATCTTCGGCAGGGACGACGTGGATTTCAGTGGTGCCGCCGAATTCAGTTAACGTTCGTTCGCGCAGCGCGCTGCGCACGATTGGTTCGATCAGGCTCCAGGCCGTGGTGATTTCACCGCCGATAAAAATGCGCGCGGGATCGAGTGCGTTGATGATCGACGCGAGGCCCAGGCCGAGATAGCGCGCGGTTGAGTTGATCGCGGCGAGCGCTTTCGCATCACCGGCGCGAGCACGCGCGATCAAGTCTTCAACTGAGAAGTTCGCGGTTTCGGTATCGCGTGGACCAGGGTCAGACAAGTCGCGACCGAAGTAGCGCGATAGCGTCGCAAGATTAGAAATGTAAGCTTCCCAGCAACCGGTGGCGCCGCACGAACACTTTGGACCATCGATGCTCAACGGCACGTGGCCAAACTCGCCCGCGGTGTTGTGACGGCCACGCAGCACTTCACCGTTTACGACGATCCCGACGCCAACGCCGTCAGAGACGCTGACAAAAACCGAATTGCCGGAAGCGACCATGTCGCTACGCGTGGCCCATAGTTGGGCCAGGGCGCATGCCTTACCGGAGTTCTCGATGTAAACCGGAATGCCGAGTGCGACTGAAAGCGGATCGCGCAGGTTGACGTCGCGCCAGGAAAGTGTGGGCGCGTGCAGCACGCGCCCGCGCGCGGGATCGACCATGCCGGGAACTACAACACCGACGCCTTCACAAGCGCCGACCTCTTTGTAATCGGTGAGCACATGCCTGATGCGACGCGCGAGTTCCTGGATCAACACGTCGACGTCGCGATTGGTTTGAAAACTGCTGACCACGCCGAGCTGCCGGCCCATCAGATCGGTGACGAGGATGTAAGTGCGCGAGGCGCGAATATCGACGCCGACAACGCAACGCTGGCGCGAGTCGATGAAGAGAAACGTTGGCCGCCGGCCGCGTCCGACTGACTCACCGACCGCGCCTTCGAAGATCAACTTCTCTTCGAGCAGTTCGCTGACGAGCAGACTGGCGACGCCGCGCCGCACGTTCATGAGCCGCGCGAGATCGGCGCGTGAAACGGGCTGGTGCGCGCGGATCAGGTTGAGCGCGATCTGGCGGTTGATTTCGCGGCTGGTACCGCGCCGTGCGACCTTGAAATCATGTGGATTAATCTTGCGCATAGCTGATATTGTTCTTTATTAAGACTAATTAGGCGAACTATTTACAGGCTAAAGAACTGCGTGAATTGCTAGATTTTATTCGGGTGACTGGAACGAATGAATTTGTCTAAACGCGGAACATATACTCCTGTGGCCACGCGGCTGTCAACACTTTTCTTGTTTTAAGCTCCGGAAGATTGGCGAATGAGGATCTCCGGGGCGACTGTGATCGTGCGGTGGCGGCGTGTTTTTTTCTTTCCCTTAATCAGCTCCAACAGCAGGGTCGCGGCGGCCTGGCCCATCTCTGCTTTCGACCATGAAACTGTCGTGAGCGGCACGCGCAGCATGTCGCCGTAGTGAATACTTCCGGCGCCGACAAACGCTACATCACCGGGAACTTTCAATCCCACGTCGCTCATCGCCGACATCGCTCCGATCGCAGCGGGATCGTTTGCCGCGAAGATCGCAGTGGGCAAGTCACCCGCTGCGATCCATTTCTGCATCGCCGTGTAACCGTCTGATTCAGTAAAGCCACACTCGCGCACCAAGGGTTTGAGTCTCGCCTTTTTAATCGCCTGGCGATAACCCTCGAGGCGCTTGAGCGCGGTCGATACGTTTGGACCACGTAGGTGACCGATCTTTCGGTGGTCCAACTCGACCAGGTGTTCAGTGGCGAGCAATCCGACCTGAATGTCATCGGTAGTCACGGCAGAACAACGCAATCCATCGAGCAGGCGATCGATCAGGACAATGTTCGCGCCTTCCGATAAAAGTCGTCGATAAAACTTCGCCTCACTCGCGGACAACGCCGACGCCACGATCAATCCGTCAGTGCGCGAAAGGAGTGCTTCAATCTCATCCATCTCCTTGCGCGGCTCTTCGTCAGTGCTACAGATCAAATTCTGGTAACCGGCCGGACGCGCGTGTGCTTCAACACCACGACAGATCTCCGCAAAGTAAGAGTGCATGAGATCCGGAACGACGATGCCGAGCAGATGTGAGTGGCTGGTGGTGAGAGCACGCGCAAACTGGTTGGGCCGGTACTTCATCTTGCGCGCGGTCGCGAGCACACGTTCCCGAGTCGCGCGACTGATCTCGGGGTGATCATTGATCGCGCGCGACACGGTCATCTTCGAGACGTTGAGTGCGCGCGCGATGTCTTCCAGAGTAACCGGCATCTAAGCTCTCGCTGATCTCCAACGATCGATCGCAACCGCCACAACAATGATCGCGCCAATAATGATCTCCTGAATGTAGTTGGGCCAACCAACCTGCTGGCAGCCATTACGCAGAAACGCCATGATCAAAGCGCCAATCATCGATCCGAGAATGCTTCCCTCACCGCCACTCAAACTGCCGCCACCGATCACCACCGCCGCAATGATGTCCAACTCCGATCCCGCCGCAACAGTCGGATCGCCCTGTCGCAACCGCGACATCTGCATCACGCCCGCGAGTCCAAACAACAGTCCTGCGAGTCCGTAGATCCAAACCTTCAGTCGATCCGTCGCAATACCACACGCGCGCGCCGCGGCTTCGTTTGAGCCGAGCGCAAAAACGCGCCGCCCAAACACCGTGTTACGCAAAACAATCGCCGCCAAAACAGCAAGGACGATCGAGATCCAAACACCCGGTGCAACGAGCAGCCACGACGGATTCGGAAACATCACGAGCAACTCATTCAACCACGTGCCCGGCATATTTACCGTCTGTTGATTTGCCAGCCACTTCGCCACTCCGCGCGCAACACCCAACATGCCCAGCGTCGCAATGAACGGAACTACTTTCAAACGCGTGATCACGAGCCCATTGATCACACCAACGAGCCCACCAACAAGAATCCCACTCAACAACGCCGCCGATGGCGGCAGACCTGCATTGATCGCGATCGCCGTAACCACACCAGTCAAAGCGATCGTCGATCCAACGGCGAGATCGATTCCGCCGCTGATAATAATCAGCGTCATCCCGATCGCGCCGATCGCCACGATCACGGTTTGTGAAAGGACGATGCGTAGATTGTTAGGCGAGAGCAGCCGCGCCGGCGTATCGACGAGCAGAGAAAAGATGCCAATCACAAGGACCAGCCCGAGCACTGGTCCAAGTCGATTCAGCCACAGGTTTACGCGCGTAAACACAGTTTACTTTAGATATTGATCGAGCGGCGGATGCAACAACGTCTGTACTTCGGGCGATTGCAGGTTCTCTTTCGTGACCAGCATCACGCCCGTGTCGATCTGTTTGCTGACCGGCTTGCCGAGCAGGTTGTCGACCATTGTGCGCACGCCAAGGTAGCCCATGTTGAAGGGATTTTGCACGACGATTCCGTGCAACTGGTTC
>JBKPJP010000095.1:0-6626 GCA_046730735.1 Acidobacteriota bacterium
CTGATCCGCGTTTCTCTGCGTTATCTGCGGCTAAAATTCTAACTCTTGACTGACAATGGTTCCGGTTCGGGTTGGCGACCACGTCCGGAATCGATGATCGATGGCGGTGATGGCGGCGGGTTAGCTACCAATACCTCGAGCGCAGCATCCAGCACCTCCGCGATCCCCGACACGAACACTATCTGCAGATCGTTTCGAACGTCTTCGGGAATGTCGTCCACGTCTGCCTCGTTCCGGCTCGGCAGGATAATGCGCCGAATACCGGCGCGGTGCGCCGCCAGCACTTTTTCCTTAACGCCGCCAATCGGAAACACGAGGCCTGACAACGTGATCTCACCGGTCATCGCTGTGTCCGGTCGAACACGCCGGCCCGTGTATAGCGAAGCGAGTGCCGACGTGATCGTCACGCCCGCGCTCGGTCCATCCTTCGGAATCGCCCCGGCAGGAACGTGCAGGTGAACGCCGAACTCCTTGAAGATCTCCGGCTCGATGCCAAACTCAGCCGCGTGTGACCACAAATACGATTGGGCCGCTCGCGCCGACTCCTGCATCACTTCGCCGAGTTGGCCGGTGATCGTCAGTCCGCGCCCGCCCGGAAGCAACGTCGCCTCGATAAACAGCACTTCGCCGCCCATCTCGGTCCATGCCATTCCCGTCGCGACACCCGCCGGTAATTCTTTGCGCGCCTGTTCCGGGTAAAACCTTGGCGGTCCCAGATACTCGCGCAATTCGTTAGCCGTCACGGTAACGTTCTCAGCCTGCGCTTGCGCAATCTTCAAAGCGACTTTACGAGCAATGCTGCCGAGCGTTCTTTCCAGCTGGCGCACACCTGCTTCGCGTGTATAGCGTGCTGCTATCAACTCGACCGCGTCGTCAGTAATCTTCAACTGCCCGCTATTCAAACCATTCTCAGCGGTCTGTCGCGGAATCAAATAACGTCGCGCGATCTCGAGTTTTTCCCGGTCGCTGTAACCAGCGAGGGGAATGATCTCCATGCGGTCACGCAACGGCGCTGGAATCGGACCAAGCTGGTTGGCGGTCGCGATAAAGAAGACCTTCGAGAGATCGAAGGGCAGATCTAGATAATGATCGCGAAACGAGTTGTTCTGTTGCGGATCGAGTATCTCAAGCAGCGCCGCCGCCGGATCGCCGCGATAGTCGTTTCCGAGCTTGTCGACCTCGTCGAGCATCAGCACGGGATTGTTCACGCCCGCGCGTCGAATCGATTGGATAATGCGACCCGGCATGGCGCCGATATACGTGCGGCGGTGACCGCGCAGTTCAGCTTCATCGCGCACGCCGCCGAGCGACATGCGTTCGAACTGACGTCCCAGCGCCCGCGCAATCGATCTGCCCAGCGAAGTCTTACCCACTCCGGGCGGGCCGACAAATAAAAGTATCGGGCTCTTCGTGTCCGGACGCAGTTTTATAACGGCCAGAAATTCGAGGATGCGTTTCTTGACGTCTTCGAGTCCGTAGTGATCCTCGTCCAGAATCCGGCGAGCCTCGGCTAGATCCAGTTTGTCTTCCGACGATTTCAGCCAGGGCAATTCGAGAATAAACTCGAGATACGTGCGAATAACGTGGTAGTCAGGCGCGGCCGGCGGCAGGCGTTGCAAACGTTTCAACTCACGGTCGGCTTCGGCGCGCACTTCTTCGGGAAGTTCGGCTTTTTCAAGACGCTCGCGCAGCAACTCAGTCTCGGCGGCCTCGCCTGTTTCGTCTTCACCAAGCTCCTTCTGGATCGCACGCATCTGCTGGCGCAGCACGTAGTCGCGCTGGGCCTTGTCCATCTCCGTTTGCGCTTCAGAAGCGATCTTCGAACGCAGTTGCAGGATCTCGACTTCGCGCACGAGGTTCGTATGCGCCAGGCGAACGAGTTCGTCAGCCGTGTTTGCCTCGAGCATCTTCTGCTCTTCTTCGACGCCCAGATTCAGGATTGACGCGAGGAAATACGACAGTCGCGTCGCTTCGACCGAACCGAGCACGGCGATTCGCACCTCGGGAGGAACGTTTGGCAACAACGCCAACGCCTCCGTGATCAATTGCTGGAGATTGCGCTTGGTTGCTTCAACCTGTTCGGTATCGACGGTGCGTGGCGGCGGCAGGATCTCAACGACCGCGCGGAGCAACGGGTCCTGCTGTTTCCATTCGATCACGCGAATACGCTCGGTTCCCTGGACAATGATCCGCATGCCTTCGCCGGTGCGCTCCATGCGCTTGATCATCGTGAGCGTGCCGACTTCGTAAAGATCGGCGGAAGCGGCGTCAGTATCATCAGAGCGGTCGGGGCGAACGGTGATGCACGCAAGCAATTTTTCGGGAGTTGAAAGCGCGGATTCTACAGCCGCGATCGAACGCGGCCGTCCGATACCCAGCGGCACAACTGTTTCCGGGAAGAGCGTCAGGTTTTGCAGCGCGAGGACTGCGACTTCGAATGGTTGTCCACTGGCTTGCGTTGAAAACCGCAGATCCTCAGCACCCGGTACTTGTTCGGCCGCGGACGATATTCCCTGGTCGGCGACTGGCGGCGCGTTTTTAGAAGATTCCGGCATGTTTATTCCTGTTCGCTACGCACGTTGATGATCAAAAATCCATCGGTGTAGTCGTGTCGTATCGACGCTCCTTCAATCGGCGCGGGAAACTGGATGGACTTTTCGAAACGGCTGTAGGTGATCTCCATCTGATGGAAAACAAAACCATCGCGATAATGTGTGTCGCGTCGACAACCGCTAATACGTAGGGTCGAGTCGCGTATGTCGATCTCCAACTCGTCCGAACAAACGCCGGCCAGATCGACCTTCACGACCCAGCCGTCCTCACAACGATAGACGTCCGCCGCCGGGTTCCAAAGCCGGCCAGACGGTATCACCCGCCGATCCGTTCGGATCAGCGAGAACTCCTTTTCGATGTCTCGCATAGCAAGAGAATAAGTGAAATCAGGTAGTTCCGCCACAGATAAACGCGGATAACGCCGATCTGATCCGTGTGTTATCCGCGTTAATCCGTGGCTAAAAAATTACCCGAAGATTCGATTCCAGAACGACGTACCCTTCGAAATGTCTTCGATAGCATCCGCGAGCTCGCGGTCCTGACGGGTTTCAACCGCCACGTCGGCCATCGAAACCATGCCAACCAGATAGCCGTTGTCGTTGGTGATCGGAATGCGACGTACCTGTTTGTCGCCCATCTTTTTAATCGCATCGACGATGCGGTCGTTCGGATTCGCCGTGTGAATATCAACTGACATGACGTCTTCGGCGCGAACGCTTGCACAATCCTTGTTATCGGCAACAGCACGCACGACGATGTCGCGGTCAGTGATTAAGCCGACCAATTTGCCGCGCGTGTAATTGCGCCCTTCATATTTGCGTTCGGTGGCATTGACGTCTGTTCTGCCATTGCCCTGAGTGTCATATTCGACAACGGGAATCACACCGGTGTCTTCCTGTTTCATCATCAACGCGATTTCCGGCAACGTCGTGTCGCGCGTTGCGACCACAAGGTCACGAGTCATGATGTCGCGGCACCGCAGGCGCGAACGTTCCGGAGCCTGGTGGTAATCGCGGTCTCGCCACATATTTGACGTCAAATCGTCGCGGCCTTCGTAAAGAGAACTGCGTCTGTTTTCGTCACGATAACGCTCGCCGCCTCCATAGCTGGCGTAACGTGGCTCGTCTCTGTCGTATTCGGCGCGTTCGCCAAATCTACCCCGGCTATAGTCCGGCCGCCGCTCAGTATCGAATTGACGACGGGCACGGTAGCGGTCGTCGTAACCACCGCCGCCGAAATTCTCGCGTCTGAGATTCTCGTCCCGTGCGTAATAGTCCCTGTCGTCATCCATATCGTTTCTGTATCTGGCCATTGCTTCCCTCCTTAGAATAGCCGCGGCTCAACGCGGCTTCATAAATTGCTTTCTACTTCTGCGATCACTTGCACTCGCGAAGTAATCTCCAACGATCCAACTTCAATCGGCGTCGCTACGCTCTTCTGCGCAGCCATAAACCCTTCAGTTTGATAGATCGGAATCGGGGGCCTTTGCTGAAAACCTTCCTCCTGCACTTCAACAATCCGCACCACTCGCCCACCCAACGCGTTGGCAATCATGCGGGCCTTGCCGACGGCTTCCTGGGTTGCTTCACCCAGCGCGCGGTCGCGTGCGGGCCTGTCCTGGCGCAACGTAAACGCGATGCCGGAAATATCATTCGAGCCGGCTTGCGCCGCCGCATCGATGATCGCTCCGAGTTTGGTAAGGTCACTCGTAGTCACGGTAACGCTGTTGCGCACTTCGTAACCGGTGATCGTGGGTGGCTGGCCTTCCTTATAAACTCGTTGCGGTTGCACGCTGTAACCACTAGTTTTCACTTCCGCGCCGGCGCCCGCAACAGTTTTCAACACGCTCACAACTGCGTCAGTCTTGGCAGCGTTTTCCTGTTGCGCCTGGATCGCGGCCCTATTTTGCGTGATTACTGAAACCGTCAGTATCGCAGTGTCAGGCTGTGCCTGGACGATCGAGTCGCCGGCAACCATCACGCGTGTCAGTCGCTTGTTGTCGCTGCCCCCCTGCGTTGCAGCAGCCGGCTCTTCGATCGGTTGCATCGATTTCACCTCAAACGGAGTGCCCTCCATGAAGGTCGTCATCACTTCCTTCACTTCGCCAACAGCTTCGACGTTAGTCGACTCCTTAAACCAGGCGTTGCCCTGAAAGTTGCGCGGGTTGAGAATCAGGTACTTGGTGTCGCCGTGGACGATTAACCAGCCGCCCGATTCGACGGTTTTCTGAAGTTTGCCGCGAACGGTGATCTCTTTTGCTTGCAGGATAGTGGCGGCTCCGAGCATGAGCGCCATGATGATAAGTAGTCGTTTCATAATCTCTCCTCTTCTGGTCGTAGAATCTCACAGCCGAGGGAGAGTTGAAACCGGGTGCGAAAATAGAGAACGAGCGAGAGACGAAAACTTGCCGGCGCGTTGTGATTCTGGTTCCGCAAAACGTGTTTTGTTACCATCCAGCCATGCAATCATTCGATACTAAGCAAACCTTTATCGTGGGCAGAATAGAGGACCTTCCTCCAAGTGCCTGCGTCAGTTTTGAGCTGCCTGATGGCAGCGAGCTTGCCGTGTACAATGTGAGTGGCGAATTCTATGCCACCGAAAACTTCTGCCCGCACAGGGGTGCGCCGCTGTCAGAGGGAACGATGTGCGGACACATTGTCGAGTGTGGTTGGCATGGGTGGGAGTTTGATGTACGGAGTGGGGAATGCCTGACAGTGAATGAGAGGATTAAGACTTACGAGGTCGTCGTGGAAGACGGTTTTTTGAAAGTGATTTTAAACGCGGATGACGCGGATTAACTCAACCGTCGTTGCCTATAGCTTCAACCGGACAACAGCACATCGCTTCATCGCACAGCGCCCGTTCCTCATCAGTCTCCGGTTGCTTGTAAACAAACGAATAGCTGTTCTCGTCGGAGCGCATGAAGTTCTCCGGCGCTGTGTCGCGGCAGACGTCGCAGTCGATGCACGACTTATCCACGTAGAACGAGCCGCAGACGTTCTCTTTTACTTTGTCGTTTTTATCAGGCACGCCAGTCAGGGATGCGTCATTTCTTCCGGGATCACGAGCTTGTCAAACTCTTGCTCGGTTAAGTAACCGAGTTCCACGGCTGATTCACGCAAACTGATGTTTTTCTTGTGAGCGTTCTTTGCAACCTGGGCAGCTTTGTCGTAACCGATATGAGGGTTCAACGCGGTCACGAGCATAAGGGAGTGTTTCAAGTGCTTGTCGATCTGTTCCCGATTGATCTGAATTCCCGCAATACAAAACTCAACGAAACTCGGTATCGCGTCGCGCAGCAAACGCACCGAGTGAAGAAAATTGTGAATCATCACCGGCTTGTAAACGTTTAACTCGAAGTTGCCTTGCGAACCGCCGAAACTGGTCGCCAGATCGTTGCCAAACACCTGCACCGCAACCATCGTGAGCGCTTCACTCTGCGTCGGATTCACTTTACCCGGCATGATTGACGAGCCCGGTTCGTTCTCCGGCAGCACCAACTCACCAAGTCCCGAACGTGGACCGGAAGCAAGCCAGCGAACGTCGTTAGCGATCTTCATCAACGACGCCGCGAGAGTTTTGAGTGCGCCACTCGCATACACGAGCTCGTCGTGTGCGGAGAGTGCTGCAAATTTGTTCGAGTGTGAACGAAAAGGTAAACCAGTCAACTCAGCAATCTTCTTGGCGGCGCGTTCGCCGAATTCCGGATGAGAGTTGAGACCGGTGCCGACAGCCGTGCCGCCAATCGCGAGATCGAGCAGTCCGGGCATCGCGAGTTTCAAGCGTTCGACGTCGCGTTCGACGAGACTGGCCCAGCCGCCCATTTCCTGATCGACAGTCAGAGGCGTGGCGTCCTGAAGGTGAGTTCGGCCGATCTTCACTACGCCGGCAAACTCCTTCGCCTTCGCGGCGATTGCATCGTGCAGTTCCTGCACGCGCGGGATCAGAGTGTTCAACTGCTCGGCCGCGGCGATATACATCGCTGTCGGAAACGTGTCGTTTGACGACTGCGACATGTTCACATCGTCGTTTGGGTGGACCGGCTTTTTACTTCCCATGACGCCGCCGGCGAG
>JBKPJP010000096.1:0-5228 GCA_046730735.1 Acidobacteriota bacterium
TCAAACTCCAGGACGACAAGTCGTACCCGCACCTGAAGCTCACGATCAACGAACCGTTTCCGAAGGTCGTCATCACGCGCCGCATTCAACGCGATGGCGCACTCTATTTCGGACCATTCCTGCCTGCAAGTCTGGCGCGGCGCACCATCGATTTGATCAACCGCACGTTTCAGTTGCGCACCTGCGACATCGAGATCGACGGCAAGGCGCCGCGGCCGTGTCTCGAGTATCACATCAAACGCTGCCTCGGTCCGTGCGTCAAGGGATTGTGTACCCCCGAACAGTATCAGGAAGCGGTGCGCGACGTCCGCTTGTTACTCGAAGGACGAAATAGAGAGCTGGCTGACGAGCTCGAGGGCCGCATGTTTGAAGCGTCAGATGCAATGCGCTACGAGCTCGCCGCGAAGTATCGCGACTTGCGCAAAACTGTGATTCGTCTTTCGGAACAACAGAAGATGGCGACCACTTCCGAAAGCGACATCGACATCTTCGGCTATTACCGCGAAGGACAACGACTCGCGCTGCAACTCTTCACGATGCGCGAAGGCAACATCGTCGGACGCCGCGAGTTCTTCTGGGAAGACTTGCCTGAAGACGAGTTTGATCCGGCTGAGTTTTTGAGTGACGTGCTGTCGCAGTACTACGCTTCCGACTATGTGCCGCGCGAGATCTACGTGCCGGTTGACTTCAGCGATCGCGAGCTGCTCGAGAAAGCCCTCACGAAGCGAAAAGGTCGTCGCGTGAAGATCTTCGATCCGCAACGCGGCGAGAAGCGCGACATGATCGATCTCGTCGACAAGAATGCGAAGCTCGCTTTCGAACAGCGCTTCCGCATTTTGAAGCCTGACATGAAACGCGTGCTGGAAGAGTTACAGGAAACACTCGAGTTGCCGCACTTCCCGGCGCGAATTGAGTCGTTTGACATCTCGCACATACAGGGCGCCGAGAACGTCGCGGGCATGGTTGTTTGCGACAACGGCAAGATGAATCGTTCCGAGTATCGCAAGTTCAGGATCAGAAGCGTCGAAGGCGCGAACGATGTGGCTTCGATGCACGAAGTAGTCACGCGTCGTTACCGTCGTCTGCTTGAAGAAGGAAAACCGTTGCCTGATCTAATCATGATCGACGGTGGCAAAGCGCAACTGAACGCGGCTGCGAGTGCGATGAGCGAGCTCGGGCTGGAAGCGATTCCGATGGTGGGCATCGTCAAGCCGCCGCAACGTCACAACGACGTCGCCTATCTTTTGATGAAGGGCCGTGAAGACGAGCCGATCTATCTCGACTCACACTCGTTGATACTTCGCTTGTTGCAGATGGTGCGCGACGAGACACACCGCTTCGCAGTGACTTATCATCGCAAACGCCGTGAGTTGCGCGACTTCACGTCGGAACTCACGGCTATTCCCGGTGTTGGTGATAAGCGAAAAGGAAGACTGTTACGTCACTTCGGATCGATTCAGCGCATCTCGCGCGCTGGAGTTTCAGAGTTAACTCCGTTCGTCGGCCGAAAGACCGCGGAAGAGATTGCAGGTCACTTCGAGAGGCAGAGACTTTTAGCCGCGGATTACACGGATAAACGCGAATCAGCTTAAGTGCCCTGTCCTTTCACACCAGTGAACTCATAGGTCAGATAGAGTTTTAGCGAACCATCCAGAACCTCGGCGCGAACGTCCTTCGCTCGCGCTTTCACCGCGCCATTACTCGCCTTGACCGGAATCATCAACGATAACTGCGGTTCACCCACCAGCACGAGTGGATTCACTTTTTGATTAATCGCGCCCTGCACAAACACTGTGACAAAGTTGTTCGCAATCGGATTAACGCCCTCGAGATTCACACCCTCAACACTCACGTATCCAAAAACAGTCTGCTTTTCCTGATCAAACTGTAGCTTGATGCTCGTCTGGGCCCAGCCTTTAAATTGAATGCAGCCGCCCAGGTTGTAATTGCCGGTGAACGCCATCGGGGCGTAGATGGTGCCGTTGCGAAATTGCACGCCGGTCTTCGCGCCACTGCCTTCAGGCAAAAGCGTGATCTCGTTGGTGCAGCCACCTTGAAAGAGTGCTTGCTCGAAGCGCTCGGCGCCGTCGCGATTCTGGCCCAGTTGGAACGTCGGCGTTCCCAGGCCTGAGAATGTCGCCGCCATCACCGCATCGATAAAACTCTGCTCGAGCGCGATAACGACTGTGCCCGGCGGAGATCCTCCCGGATCGGGAGGTTTCACTGCCTCGCCCGGCACCGCCTTTGCCGGCGGGGCGCCCAGAAAGAAGATCGCAGCGCCGCCGCCGAGCACAATTCCTAACAGGAGAATAAGAACATATCTCATGAATTCACCTTACTATTTTGGACTCGGACTCGGACTGGTTGCCGGTGACAGAGTCGGCGACGGTGATGGTGGTGGCGGCGCGGAGTTCATGTTCGTCAATAGCGCCCGCAGGACCGCTGCAACCGTGTTTGTGACTGCGTTCACCTGCGCTCTCACCTGCGCTTCCGGCACTTTGTTGTAGCCGGCCGGGATCTCGAAAAGACTCGGATCGGGATTCGTCTGAATGTCGCGCATTTCGGCTACGACTTTCGCGCCTTTCACTCCCTGCACGTTACCGCTTGCTTCGCTGAAGAGTTCCGCGCGCAAAGGTAGTCCGGTGTCTTTATCGACAAAAATAAACGACTCAGTTTTGACTTCGCCGGCGGACGTTTGTGTTTGCGAGGTCCGGGCGTAACGATACTTCAGCGCTGTTCTTCCTGCTTGTTGTTCTTCCCCAACGAACTCGATGCCTTTCAGTCGATCGAGGTACGAAACAAGCTGGCCCGGTGTCATCAGCTTCTGAATTTGAAAGCCGGTAGCTTCGGGCGTTAGCTCAGCATACTGCTTGCGCGCCGGAGCAATGCCGTATTGCACGCCGCCGTGTTCGAGATAAACCAGATCCGATCCGTCGGGTAACTTGAAAGAGAGTCGACGGTCGGCGCCATTCTTTGCGACGTCCGCGGACAAAGTCGGAATGCCAATGGTTTTCTCTCCGCCTTCAGTCTCCGCAGTGAAGACGATGGTGGCCTTGTAACTGTCTGGCTCGCGTGCGGCAAACGTTGACGGAGCACTCGTAGCGTTGATGTTCGCACTCGTTGGGTTGGCGTTGACGTTGCTATTGATATTGGTGTTGATGTTGGCGTTAGCCGTTGGACCACGAGAACAGCCACTCGATGCAATAACGATTATGGAAATAGTTAAGACAAGCAGTTTCATGTTGATATTCTCCGCAAAGGTTCACTTAACGGGGGCTAAGGGGTAAAAAGAAGGGAAGGCAGATAGAATACAGGATTAGCCGCAAAAAGGCACATAAAGCACAAATTTATTAAGAACTAAAACTGGTCCAACTCTTGTCTGCTTTTTTGTGGCTGTTTTTTGTAGACTTTCCGGTGCCTTTTTAGTAGAAGACTGCCAATTATGAAACACATTGTGGCAGTGTTACTTATCGGCTTCGCACTCTCGCTGTGTAACCTTTCGGAGAGATTCAAAAAAGGAAATACCAATGCTGGACCAACTGGTTCCGGCGGCTCGACCAGTTCAGCGGAACCGGGTCGGGCCACTGCCGAGCAAATCGCTGCGCTTGCGGGTGGACAGTCAGCGAAGTGGGAACGGCAGGGAATGTCGTGGACCGTGCCGAAAGGTTGGACCGAGCAGGAGAACGAATCGAAGTCGTTTCACTGGCGTTCGCCGGGTGGCGGCGACGCAGCGTCGCTAATCGTCAGCATCTCGCCAATGCCTGAGAATTTCCCAACCGACTCGGCCAATGACGCGGCTTACGAGCAGGCGAGAGATCGCGCGAAGAATGGTGAAGTTGATGAAGTGAAGTGGGTCGAGATCGACGGGCTCAAGGGCGTCCAGTTTCGTGAAGCAAACCCGGAACATCCTGATGACTCCCGGCGATTGCAGTGGCTGTCGTATCGAAAGTACCTGGGTCAGGTGCAAGGCATCAACATAATGCTGGCAACGCAGGGCAAAGACTTTGAACGTCACAAAAACGCGCTATACGGAATTCTTTACTCAACAAAGATCACGCATTAACTCTGCGTTCTCTGCGGCTCTCTGCGTTCTCTGCGTTAGAGCGCCCTTTAACGCTGAGAACGCAGAGAGCCGCAGAGAACGTAGAGAATAGCGCTGCAAAGTGCCTCAGTTTTCCTTCACCACGGTTTTATAGTTGACATACTTCCCACGATAGGCTAACTCTCTGCAAGTTTAACCAGGCTCTAAGTACATCCTTACGATCCTTACGGAGTAATCCTGGGGCCTGGCTCAGACAGGTTCCCGAGTCAAACAATGGATCAGATTACGCAGGAAGTTCAGGGGGAGGTATGTCAGTTTTTCTGACATCTACGTGTAATAGTGTTTAGCGTCCAGATCCTCAGGGACCACAACGGTCTCTCAAGACGAAATGGAATTAGCAACGCCTGATGAAGCACGATTGGTTTTTGTCGCAGGAGGCTTTTGATGACCTGCTTGACTGGCTTGATCAAGATCGCGAACAAGCCGGAGTCAAGTATGAGGAGATTCGCAGGCGCCTGATTAAAATCTTCACGGGGCGCGCTTGCGTCGAGGCCGAAGATCTCGCCGACGAGACCATCAACCGTGTCACCAGCCGTTTGAGCGAGATTAAAAGGGGGTTTACGGGCGATCGGGCCCGGTATTTTTTCGGCGTCGCCAACAAGGTGTACATGGAGTATATGAGGAGAAAACAACCTCAACCCCCTCCCCCTTCAGCTACTGACTCACATCAAATCGAACTCGAATATCGCTGCCTTGAACACTGCATTGAAAGTCTCAGCGAAGACAACCGGTATTTACTCCTGAAGTACTATGGAGCTGAGGGACGTTCGAAAGTCGACCAGCGAAAACAACTGGCGGAAGAGTTAGGGGTTGCTCCAAATGCGTTGCGCATCCGGGCCTATCGCATTCGTCTGGGTTTGCAGGAATGTGTGGAGAAATGCATCGAACGCTCAGCCGAGTGACTGAGCGCCAAAGCGCGGAATATGAAAGCCCAGAGGCGGAGCGCCAAAGGCGCGGAATATGAAAGCGCGAAGCGGAGCGCCGAAGGCGCGGAATATGAAAGCCATCTATGAAGCCGGGTCGTGTCAAGAAATGAGTTTGGGTTGATTGGTTCACCCATCTATTCGAGATTCCACGTGGTTGAGATTGATTCTCGGTAAATACGTGGTCTCACTCAACGGTGCGA
>JBKPJP010000097.1:0-9682 GCA_046730735.1 Acidobacteriota bacterium
GGCCCAAACAAGAGCTATTTAGCGAATGTTCAAACTCCAACGCCTGGAAATCACCGGCTTTAAATCCTTCGCCGACTACACCGAAATAATCTTCACTGGGGACGGAATCACCGCCATCGTTGGCCCTAACGGCTGCGGCAAAAGTAACGTTGCCGACGCCATCGCCTGGGTCCTCGGCGAGCAGCGCGTTAAGCACCTGCGCGGCGGCGAGATGAAAGACGTCATTTTCCAGGGCTCACGCGACCGGCAGCCGAGCGGCATGGCGGAAGTTGTCATGCACATGGTGCGCGACGAAGTGCTGGAGTCGGAACCTGACATCGAAGACATCGATTCCACACTCGAACAGATCGACGATCGACTGGTCAACATCGACGAGATTCTTCCGCAGGAAACTACTCCAGCCGAAGAAGCTGTTGTCGAAGTAGCTGCGAGCGAAACCGAACCGGCCGAAGCCATAGCCACCACGCAACCGAAAATTACGCACAAGCGACACTGGCGTCGTCGTAATCTGGCCCTGGAATTCGCGCCTGGCGAAGCGGTTTCAGTTACGCGGCGTCTATATCGATCGGGCGAGAGTGAGTATTTGCTCAACGGCAAGATCTGCCGGCTGCGTGATATCCAGGATCTCTTTTCGGGAACGGGTCTGGCAGGCGGTCACTACGCCATCATCGAACAGGGTCGCATCGGGCAGATTCTCTCCGCCAAGCCGATGGACCGTCGCACTATCATCGAAGAGGCGGCGGGCATCACGAAGTTTCGCGTGCGCCAGCGAGCGACGGAAGCTCGGCTTGACTCAGCCCGTTCGAACCTCTCGCGAATCTCAGACATCGTTGCGGAAATCGATCGACAGGTAAACAGCCTGCGCCGGCAGGCCGCAAAGGCGCGTCGCTACGGCGTGCTGCGTGAAGAGCTGCGCGAGTTGCTGCGTCACGTTTACGTCGCCGAAGATCTTAAGCTCGCCACTGTTCTCGAAGAAACAAATACAAAGCTAGCTGAGATCACCGAACTCGAACTCGGCATCGCTGACGATCTGAGTAAACGAGAAGAAGACGCGCGCGCAGCCACACAGGAAGCGCGCAATCTCGAAGATGGGTTAACAACTGCCCGCGCCGCTGCCGCGGAAGCAGTGCTTCGACGCGATCGACAGGCCCGTGAGTGCGTCTACCAGCAGGAGCAGTTGAATGAGATCGAAAAGCGCAAGGGCGAAGTCACTGCCGAAATAGAGGCGTTGACCTCGCGGCTGGTGTTGATCGAAGCCGAATGTCGCCGCTTGCAACACGAAGACGCGAAGCTGCGTGAGGAAGCCGATCAGAGCGCGTTGTTGTTGCGCGCTGCTGAAGACTCGTACGCCGAAAAACTTTCGAAGGCGAACGCTGCCGAAGTCGAAATTGAAAGTGCTCGCGCGGAATTGCTTTCGCAAACGGCCATCGCCGAAAGAGTGCGCGAGATCGCACGGCAGCTTGAAGCCACGCTCGGACGTTTGTCACAACAGGCGGAAGGCCTGGCGCGTGAAGGCGATCGCGCCGCGAGCCAGCACGCCGAGAGAAAACTGGAAGCCGAGCGCTTCGTGCGTGAACTCGGCGATTCGCGCGCCCGAGTGGCAAAACTTCAGGCCGAACGCGAAACAGCGGTCGATGCCGTGGTTCGCGGTCACGAAGCGGTCAGCGATATTGAAGCGGAGTTGACGCGTGTGCGTGATGAGTATTCACGCGCGAGTCATCGGCTCGAGAGTTTGAAGGAGTTGGACCAGCGCCGTGCTTATTATTCACCGGCCGTTCAGCTCATTTTCTCGCCGAGCGAAACGCCTCGTGATTTTCACTTCATCGGCACGCTTGCCGACGCGTTGAATGTCGACGCGAAGTGGGAACGCGCGGTTGAAGGCGTGCTCGGATCTTCGTTGCAGTCGATCGTGGTGCCGACGCCTGACGACGCGGTTCGCGCCGCGCAGTGGTTGCGCGAGAACAACGGCGGTCGCGCCAGCTTCCTCGTTGCCGGTTTGCATGGCGGCAGTGACGAAGTCGAGACCGAGAGAGTTACAGCACTCGCCTGCCGGCTTGAAGAACGTCCGGCGCTCTCGGTCGGTTTAATCGAGGGAATTCGCGAAGACCTGCGCATCTGCGATCTGCTCGGTGCGCCGCAGCAACTCGTCACCGTGCTGAAACGCACCCTCCCGCAGAAGGTCAATGCCCGAATCGCCACGAATCTCGAAGACGCAATGGTTAAATCCATCGCCACCGGCGAGATGTACGTGACCTTGAACGGCGACTGGATTGCGTGTGGGCAGTTCGTAAATGCCGGCGATGCGCGCGACGTCGAAGAAGGCGCGGGACTACTCGCTTTCAAACGTGAATTGCGTGAGCTCGAAACACGCGCTGAGGCTCTCGCTCGCGAAGTTGAGGCGGCTGCGAAGTCTGCAAAAGACACTCGCACTCGTCTGGTTGAGTTGGAAGATTCCGTCGTCCTGTTGAACGAAGCGATCGGTCGCGAGGAACGCGACGCTCTCGCTCGCGAACACACGACCACCAACTTGCAGCAGGAAGTCGAACGCGCCGAGCGTCACATGCGTGTGGTCGGACAGGATTCACAACGTGTCGAAGCAGAACGACTCGAAGTCGAGAACCGCCGCGCGCAGGCTTTGTTGGAAGCCGAAGCTGCCGAGCAGGCGAGGGAAGCCGCTGCTGACCGCGTGATCAAAGCCTCGGCAATGTTGACTGACCTGAGAAGGGAAGCCGAAGTCGAGAGCGAGTCGCTCGCGGGCCAACGCGCCGCCGCCGCTGCCGCGGCAGAGCGTCGCCGCGCGACGACTGCTGAGCTTCGTCGCATCGAAGGCGAACTGGCTGACTTCGCCGCGCGCGTCGATCGATACCGAATGGATCTCGCGGAGATGGGTGGCCGCAGTGAAGAGCTGAAACTCTCGATCGCGGATCTCGAACTCGCAGCCAGCACGGTCGAGAGCGATCGCGCACGCGAAGAGGAGCAGATCGCGGATCTCTCGAACCGTTTGCAGGAAGCACGGCGCCAGGCTGATGAGTTCTCGGCTGAGTTGTCCGAATTGAATCGCAAAGCCGCGGAAGTGCGTGATGCTCGCGGCGCACTCGAAGTGCAGCGCGCCGAAGCCCAGGCACGTCAAACATTTGTTCACGAAAACTGCCAGACAGAGTTAGGCCAGTCCTTGGAAGATCTCGCTCGTGAACTGACGTTCCCCGAAGACTTCGATCTGGAGACCAGCCACGCCCGCGTCGAAGAATTGCGCACAAAGCTCGAAGGCTTTGGCGGCGTGAACATGATGGCGCTCGAAGAACTTGCCGAAGCTGAAGAGCGTTTGTTGTTCCTGACAGTTCAACGACAGGACATCATCGAAGGCATTTCGGCCACTGAAGAAGCGTTGCGCGAGATCAAACGCCGCTCGCGTGAACGCTTCCGCAATGCGTTCGAACAGATCAACAAAAACTTCAGCGTGTTGTTCCAGGAGTTGTTTGGCGGCGGACGCGGCGAGATGAACCTGATCGATGCTGACGACGTGCTCGAGTCGGGTATCGACGTGGTTGCACAACCTCCGGGTAAGCGTCTCCAGAACGTGCTGCTACTCTCCGGCGGCGAGAAGGCCATGGCTGCGCTTGCGCTTGTCCTCGGCATCTTCCATTACCGGCCCGCGCCTTTCTGTCTGCTCGACGAAGTCGATGCTCCACTTGACGAAGCGAACGTGGGACGCTTTACTGATAAGGTCGTTCAGATGTCCGCGGACACGCAATTCATCGTGATCACGCACAACAAACGAACGATGGAGATGGCCCGCGCTCTTTACGGCGTAACGATGGAGGAAGCAGGTGTCTCGAAGCTCGTGTCGGTTAAGTTTGAGTGAATAAACGAAAGTCATTGCTGCAAGGGCTCCCCGCCGCGCTGATGGTTTTTAGCGCGGCGATTTCCATTTACGCCCAAACTCAGGGTGGCGCGAAACATAATGCGCGCCCGCAACAGAGTGCGGCCGCTGCTGTCAGTGCGGAGACTAAGACTGATGCGGTGAAGTACTCGTATGAGTTTTCGCAGCCGAAGTTTTACATCAAACACATCGTGCTCGAACACGATGCAAACGGGCGCGGCACGGTTACTTTCGAACGTTTGAACGAAGACACTCCGGTGACCGAGCCCATCGCGCTTTCCCCGGATGCCCTCGCGCGCATCAGCGCGGCCTGGCAAGCACTACAGTTTCTCGACTCGAACACTGACTATCAATCGAATAAGCAGTTTCCTCATCTCGGCACCATGCGCATCGGTATGGAGCGTGGTCAGCAGAAGCGTGTGGCTGAGTTTAATTGGACCAACAACCGGGATGCAGAGACGCTAGTGAATGAGTATCGTAAGGCGGCGGACCAGGCGATCTGGATTTTTGACATCGCGATCGCGCGTGAGAATCAACCGTTGAATGCTCCGAAGCTGATGGAAGCGATGGAGTCGATGTTGAAGCGCAATGCGGTTTCAGATCCGCGACAGTTGCTCAAGCTGCTTCAGGAAATCAGTACTGACGAACACGTTCCGCTCATTGCCCGCAATCACGCCCTGCGTTTGATCAAGCAAATTCAGAAATAGCTCATGAACCGCACTAAGGAGCTGCTCATAATTGACGCGTGGAAACCGCTGGACAAGGAAGTGGTGGGCGCGTCTGAACTCGAATCGATTCGCGAGACAATCGTCAACCGATTCGGAATAGATGCAAGTCCTGCGTCCATCGCTCGCGCCCTTGCGGACCACGGCGCGAGGCTCGGGCACCCGGAGATTCTTCAGGCGGATGTACGCTGGCGCGAAAGTAACCTCTTTTTCACCCCGGAAGACCTCACGTTCGGGACACTCGAAGGTGCAGGAGCTCTGATGGACAAGATCGAGAGCCTGCGCCGGCAACTCGAGAGCGATAAGCCGAAGCTGGAGCAACTGTACCAGCAGGTGCGGCAGTTCAAGAGTGAACTCGAGTCAGTACCGACCAGTCTCGGCCAGGAACTCGCGCAATGGTTAACGATTTGGCTTCAGAATCCGCAGATCTTTGCGGAATGGCTGGAGTTGCGGCGGGCTACCGTGGAGTTTCGGGCGCAGTTTGAGTCGTAGACGGGTTTCACGCAAAGGCGCAAAGTTCACGCAAAGACGCAAAGTTTCCGCAAAGTCGCTTTCTTTGTGCCTTTGCGTGAACTTTGCGCCTTTGCGTGAAATTCCTGTCCAAAAAACTGGAACTTTCCCCGGTTCGGGTGCGAATACCAGTGACCACATGAATCCTAAAAGCGAACTCAACGATTGCGACTTATTACGGTCGATGCTGGCCGGAGACGAGGAGGCACTCGCGCTTCTCTATCGCCGCCGCCAGGCTGCAGTCTACCGGTTTGCTTTCCAGATGAGCGGGTCGAAGACGATCGCCGAGGACGTCACGCAGGAGGTTTTCTTGTTCCTCATGCGGCAGGGCAGTGTTTTCGATCCGGCGCGGGGATCGGTTGGAGCTTTTCTGCTCGGAGTGGCGCGCAATCTCGTGCTGCGGCGTCTGCGCGTTGAACAACTGCTCGCACCGCTCGGCGACGACACGGACGAAGACGGCCCCATGTCGCACGCGACTACTGACTTCTGCCCGCTTGACGATCTGACGCGAGCCGAAACGATTGAGTCGGTGCGAAAAGCAGTTTTGAGTTTGCCCCCGAAGTATCGCGAGGTCGTGGTGTTGTGTGAGCTCCAGGATGTTTCTTACGTCGAAACGGCGGAGATACTGGGTTGCGCAATTGGAACAGTGCGATCGCGTCTACACCGGGCGCGGGCTTTGCTGCTGGAAAAGTTACGACCGGCAGCGGAGGCTGAAGAAACGGGTGCAGCGACTGTGAGGTGTTTCGCATGAACGACGAAGAGAAATTGACTCGCGCGTTGAAAGCGCTGGCTGAAGAGATGGAGCCGCTCGGTGCGCCCGATGCTGTTGAACTGAAGGTGCTCGAGGCTTTTCGTAAACAGAAGGTGGTTACGCCGTTTGTGCCGAGACGAGCGAGTTCCCGTTACTGGCTGGCGGCTGCGATTGCGGCGATGTTGTTGATTGCGATTAGTGTCGTTGCGTATCGCTTGAATTATCGTGTTGATAATGATCGTAAATTGGCGAAACAGGAACAACCGCAGAGTAGTCGCGAACTTATCGTTACGCCGGTGAAGAAGGAGCAGGTAGCAGGAGTTCAGGAGCCGGAGCAGAAGTCGTTGGCACAGAGTCCGAAGCCGAAGCATGTTCGTCATGCGAATGTGCGCCCGCCCGAAGATGTGCAACTGGCCAACCATGCAGAGATCGCGACTGATTTTATTCCGCTGAGTTCCATGACTGCCGTGAATCTTCAGGATGGCGGACAGATCGTGCGCGTGCAGTTACCCCGCTCGGCCCTCGCGAAATTTGGTTTGCCGGTCAACATGGATCGCTACAACGAAAAAGTTAAGGCCGACGTTTTATTCGGCGTCGACGGTTTAGCCCACGCTATACGATTTGTTCAGTAATCGATCGTGGTCGATTGAAAGGAAAGTGAAGATGAAAAGAGTATCAGGATTTTTGGCAGCCGCGAGTTTGCTGTCGCTGGCGTTTGCCACCGCTGCGTTTGCTCAACAGCCGGCGGAAGGCGTTGTAATCAAGCAAAGAATTATTCAGGGACCGGAAGGCGCACCGCCACCGCCCGACCGAAACTTTGTGTTTGTCGCTACGGAAGGCTTCGGCGGTAAAACCGTGAAGGGTGCTCCGTATTCGGCAGAGTCCGTCACGGAAACGATTCAAACACTCGCCGATGGCAACCGCATCATCAACCGCATTACGAGCTCAGTTTATCGCGACAGTGAAGGTCGCACGCGCCGTGAGCAGACGTTGAAGGGATTGGGCATCTTCGGAACTGGTGAAGAGCCGTTGCAAACGATCTCCATCAACGACCCCGTCGCAGGCGTCACTTATTCGCTCGACACTCGCACGCATACTGCTCACAAGAGTATGTCTTTCACATTCGAACTGGCAGAGAAGTCAGGTATTGAAGGTGCCCAGCGATTTGAGTTCAAAGTTCCACCAGGAACAGCGGGAGCAGCAGGAACAGCCAGAAGCGTGATCTTAACGCCGCCGGCCGGCGCTCCGCCGCCTGACGTGGATCACTTCACGGTGAGAACCGGCGTAGCCACCTACGCCTTCAAGACCGCGCCTGGAGCGAACAACCAGGTCAAGCAAGAGCTCGGCAAACAGGTGATTGAAGGCGTCGAAGCTGAAGGCACGCGCACGACGATCACGATCCCGGCCGGGGAGATTGGCAACGAGCGGCCGATAGAGATTGTCAGTGAGCGCTGGTATTCACCCGAGTTGCAGTTGGTGGTGATGAGTCGTCACAGCGATCCGCGCACAGGCGAAACCACCTACAAGCTGACAAACCTCAATCGCGCGGAGCCGGCGAAGTCGTTGTTCGAAGTACCGCCCGGTTACACGGTCAAGGACGGCGCGCAATTTGGACCAACCTTCGTCCCACGATCCAGGAAACCAGAGTAAAAAACAGCCACAGATTACACGGATTATTCCGGATGTAATCTGTGGCTTTGATCTGTGTGATCCGCGGCTACTCCTCTTCTTCGCCGCCTCTGATCCTGCCTTCAGCACGTGACTGTTCCACGATCTTTTGGGCTAACTGGCCGGGGACCGGATCGTAGTGCGAAAACTGCATGTGGAAGGAACCGCGCGCGGCGGTGATCGAGTTGAGTGTCGATTGGTAATTCAACATCTCCGCCATCGGCACCTGTGCTTTGATCACCTGTTGCTTGCCGCTCGTCTCCATTCCCTGAACGCGACCGCGACGTGAGTTCAGATCGCCCATGATGTCGCCCGCGTACTCCTGCGGCGCCGCGATCTCGACATCCATCACGGGCTCGAGCAACGATGGCTTAACTTTCTCCATCGCCGCACGAAAAGCCTTGCGACCAGCCGCGCGGAACGAGTGTTCGTCAGAGTCGACCGGGTGATACGAACCGTCAACTAGCTGCACCTTGAAATCGACAAGCGGATAACCCGCAATCGCGCCCGATTTCGCCGCCTCGATAATTCCTTTTTCAATCGCCGGCCGGAACTGCTGCGGCACTGATCCACCAAAGATCTTATCCTCAAAAACGAAACCACCACCGCGTGGCAACGGCTCAAACACGCACTTGCAATCGCCAAACTGTCCGCGGCCGCCGGTCTGCTTCTTGTGCCGCCCCTGGACCTCCGCGCGGCTCGTGATAGTTTCCTTGTACGGAACCTTCGGCGGATGCAGCGTCACTTCCACGCTGTAGCGCTTCTTCAACTTCTCGACCACCGTCTCGACGTGCAGTTGTCCTGAACCAGACAGCAGAAACTCCTTCGTCTGCGCATCGCGACTGAAGTGAAGCGACGGATCTTCTTCGAGAATCTTGTGCAACGCGACACTGATCTTCTCTTCGTCCTGACGCGACTTTGGCTCGATCGCAAAAGCGATCGCGGCTTCGGGATACTCAACGGAGTCGTAAACGATAGGAGCCTGCTTGTCGCAAAGCGTGTCCCCGGTTTGCGTCTCTTTCAGTTTTACACACGCGACGATGTCGCCGGCGTGCGCTTCCCCAACTTTGTCGAGTTGTTTGCCCTGCATCGCGTGCAGCGCGCCGAGACGTTCCATGACTCCGCGAGTGGAGTTGAACGCGTTTGCATCAGTCTGAAGATGACCGCTGATGATCTTGAAAATGTTTATGCGGCCCGCAAATGGATCGGCGACGGTTCGGAAGCAGTAAGCCGAGAATGGCTCACTATCGCTGTACTTGCGTCCGATACGCTCCGCATCCGGACCTGCATCGACCGGTTTGCCCCACTCAGCTTCGTGGTGTGCGGGATCGGGGGCATAGTCCACGAGTCCATTGAGCAATGCGCGCAAGCCAACCTGAGTGACACTCGAGACTGCGAACACCGGACACAGTTTGCTTTGTGCGATTGCGTTGTTGATGTTCGGAAGAATGTCTTCTTCGTCGAGCGTTCCCTGTTCGAAGTACTTCTCCATCAATTGATCGTTCGATTCCGCGACGAGCTCAACCAGGCGCTCGCGTGTCTTATCGACGATGTCACGGCCTTCACTCGGAATGTCGATCTCTTTCGCCTGACCGTCAGCTCCCAGCTCGTAAGCTTTCATGTGGACCACGTCCACGACGCCACGAAAGTCTTTCTCTTTTCCGATCGGTAACGTGAAAGGAATGATGGCTCTACTGAAGGTATTTTGTGCGCTTTCGAGTGCGGAGCCGAAGTCTGCGTGTTCCTTATCGAGCTTGGTGATCACCATCACTCTCGGGACCATGAACTCGTTCGCATAAGCCCACGTCTTTTCCGTCTGCACTTCAACGCCTTTGACTCCGTCAACAACGACGATGGCGCAGTCTGCGATGCGCAGTGCAGGCCGGGCATGGGCCACGAAAGCGGCGTATCCGGGAGTATCTATAAAATTAAGTTTGGTATCGCGATGATCGAGATGTGCGAGTGCGGTATTGAGTGTAATTTTGCGAGCGATGGAATCTTCTTCGTAATCGGTAACGGTGGTGCCTTCATCTACCTTTCCCCAGCGCGGTGTGGCTCCGGCGACGTAGAGAAGCGAGCTGACAAGCTGCGTCTTCCCTGCGTCGCCATGTCCAATGACAGCGAGATTTCTGATGGCTTCGGTCGGAT
>JBKPJP010000098.1:0-15016 GCA_046730735.1 Acidobacteriota bacterium
ATTTAGACAACCCGAAGAAACTGTCTCAGCGTTCTAATGTGCCGTCGACAGGGCCTGAATTATGGTTCGCGTTCTTTTGTGGGCGCCCGCAGGGATTGGCCGGCGCGGCAGATGACTTGCTCTATCTCGAAAACCTCAAAAAGGTGCGTGGAAAGACGCGAATCTCAGGAACACTTGGTGGCTGGCAGAATCCGGACCTGGATGTCGCAGGAAAAAAAGTCAGGATTATCGGTCCGAAAAAGACCTATGAGACGAAGACTGACAAAGACGGAGTGTTTGAGATTTATGATTTGCCGCCGGGGAAATATTTTATCGAACCTGAAATGCCGGCCGGCTGGAAGATTGCTCCTTACTGGCTCCGGTACTCGCCAAGTGTTGTTGGAAACGACATCGGACAGCCCGAGCTTAAGACGCTGCGACAAGTCGCGGTCATGCTCGAACCCGGGAAGCACGCGGGTGTCGATATCGCCTTCGAAGTTGACAATTTTGTACGCGGCAGAGTTCTTGGACCAAAAGGAAAACCCCTTTCCGGCATATGCGTTTATTTGCTGCAATCTGGGGCGGACAAGGGAGGTCCCTTCGACTGCACAAATGAACAAGGTCTATTCGAAATCTCATCTGTCGCGCCCGGCGAATACGTGCTGGTCGCAAATCAAGACGATAAGCCGAGCAAACGGGAGCCATTTCAACGAATCTTTTATCCTGGCGTCACCGAACGTGAGCGCGCCGCGGTGATCAGCGTTGCCGCCGGTGAAACTATCGACAATCTCGATCTGGTTATTCCGAAACTCGAGGAAATGATCAGCGTCAGAGGTGTTTTGCTCTACTCTGACGGCAATCCAGTAGCCGAAGAATGGGTTAAGTTCAAAGTCACGAAGACGAATGACAAAGTCGATGGCGATGTCAGGGAGCAAACCGACAGTAAGGGCCACTTCACTTTGAGGATCTTAAAAGGATTAACAGGTGAACTTTGGGCCGAAGATTGGTTGTTGGAGCGCCTCTATAAGAATTGTCCGAAAGTGACTGAACTCATTGCGAAGAGTGGCAGCAACAACGTGACGGTTAAAACCAATATCGTCAAACTTACGACCAATCAGAACGTGTACGACGTTGAGCTGACGCTGCCCTTTCCGCGTTGTGAAAGAGTGAAGGAGTAAGAAGTGAAATGAAGAAAAGAAAGTTAGGCAATTCGGATTTGGAAGTTGGTCCTTTGGCTTTGGGCGGCAACGTGTTTGGCTGGACGGTTAGCGAAGAGAAGGCATTTCCGATACTCGATGCGTTCGTATCCGCCGGATTCAATCTCATCGACACTGCCGACGTCTATCCCCGATGGGTGCCGGGTAATCAGGGTGGAGAGTCGGAAGAGATTATCGGAAACTGGTTGAAGCGCAGCGGAAAACGGCACGAAGTCATCGTTGCGACCAAAGTCGGAATGGACATGGGCGAGGGTAAAAAAGGACTTGCGAAAGACTATATCCTGCGCTCGGCTGACGATTCACTGCGACGATTGCAAACTGACTACATCGATCTCTACCAATCGCACAAGGACGATCCTGAGACGCCGCTCGAAGAAACTCTCGAGGCGTACGATCAGTTGATCAAACAAGGTAAGGTCCGAAGCATAGGCGCGTCCAACTACAGCGCCGCACGGCTCGCGGAAGCTCTGAACGTGAGTAAGAGCCATGGTCTTGCAAGGTATGAGAGTTTGCAACCGCTTTACAATCTTTACGACCGCGCAGTTTACGAAGACGAACTGGAGCCGCTGTGCGTCAAAGAAGGTCTTGGAGTGATCAACTTCTACTCGTTGGCGGCGGGATTTCTGACGGGCAAGTATCGATCGGAAGACGATCTGTCGAAGAGCGCTCGTGGCGGAACGGTGAAGAAGTATTTGAATGAACGTGGCCTCAGTATAGTGGAGGCGTTGGGCCAGGTGGCGGCGCGATACAACGCGACTCCTGCGCAGGTTGCGCTGGCCTGGTTGATAGCACGTCCCAGCATCACCGCGCCGATTGCGAGCGCCACCAGCGTGGAGCAACTGAACGATTTGATTGAAGCCACGAGGCTCGAGTTGGACCAGGCGGCGATCGAGTTGTTGGACCAGGCAAGCGACGAACAATCCGATAAAGGGAAATCGTACGCGAGAACGCAGAGTAGCTAGTCTCAGTCGAAAGAGCAGCCAGCCGGCTGAACCGCTCTGGCCTCCGTTGGTGGCAATGCTTGCTGTGGGAGGTTTATACGCAGCATTGCCGCCGAGTTTGATGGCCGGTGCGCCACGCTGGCTCGTCGTTGCGATCATCGTCGCGCTGCTCGTACCCATACTGCTTTCTCATCGTGGCGGCAGTCACTCAGTCAGTCACTTCCTCGGTTACGTTCTCAACTGCATCGTAACCATTGCTCTAATCTTTGCCGTTTACTCACTCCTTGCCGAAGTGACGGAACACCAGATAACACCGCAGCGGCTGTTGCGTTCCGCTGCCGCGCTCTGGGTGTCAAACTTTCTCGTCTTCGCCTCGTGGTACTGGCGACTGGACGGAGGTGGACCACACCAACGTGCTCAACAACCCGGGCACACTGACGGAGCGTTCCTGTTTCCGCAGATGACGATGCATCCTGAAGCGAAGATCGCAGCTGGTGAAGAAGAGTGGGAGCCACACTTCGTTGACTACCTGTTCCTGGCCTTCAACACGAGTACGGCGTTCTCACCAACAGACGTACCCGTCTTGTCGCGGTGGGCGAAGTTACTGATGATGATTCAGGCGATGATCTCGTTGCTGGTTATTGCGTTGCTCGCAGGTCGTGCGGTGAACATCCTCTAGTCGTGGTCGAGGAGCTTGGTAGTGTGTTCAGTCACGCTCGGTACCTGGGCCAACTCGTTTGTCCTTACTTGCTGTCGGCCAAAGTCAGGAATGTTAGTGGGTGGGGTTAACGATGCTCGCGTCGGCATTGGTCCGAAAGTCGATGGCTGAGCTCTCGGGTCGATCGTCGGTGCATCGTCGATGAAAAGACGCGCATAAAGCATCCACACGAGCGATGCGAAAAAGAGCAGTGCAGGAAGAATCATTGGTCCTGGGGCATCGACCGCGGCGCTTAGCCCGATACCGATAGGGATAAGAGCGCCACTGAAGAACATCAGCTTGGCGGCGCGACGCATCTGCTTGCGCCTCCGGGAGGGAGATAACACACGCATTTCGTCCGCGCGTTTGACGAGCATGCCACCGGCCATCCACTCCGCCAACCCGCTCAACGCGAGCCCGCAACGTGAACAGAACCTCATCTCCTCGGAGACCTGTTGCTGACCGCAGTTAGGACAATACATAAATCCTCAGTGAAGTGATTTTACCTGAACGCAGGAGAGTACGGTAAGAATCTGTCCGATGTTCCGCTTCGTGTTCCTATACAGACATGTTGGCCTGTAAACGGGATGCGGTTACAATCTACCTCATGACACGACGAGTTCTGCTATATCCGGGCGAAGATGGGTTCATTGTTGCGGAGGTTCCAAGCCTTCCGGGTTGCATCAGCCAGGGAAGGACGCGTGACGAAGCGCTCACGAACGTTCGCGAGGCGATCGGTTTGCATGAAGAAGTGCTGCGCGAGCGCGGCGAGCCATTGCCGGAAGATCGAGTGGAACTGGTCGAGGTCGCTGCGTGAGCAAATTGCCTGTGGTCTCGGGCGCCGAGTGTGTTAAGGCACTCGGCAAGATTGGCTTTGAGGTGTATCGACAACGTGGCAGTCATATAGTCCTGGTCCGCAGAACTCCACCCGCACAAACCACCATTCCCAATCACAAAGAATTAGACCGAGGTACGCTACGCGCAATCATCCGGCAAACAGGTCTCACTGTTGATGAGTTCATCGCATTGCTGTGATGAAGGTTTAGAGTTTGAATTAAAGGAGAAACAATGCAGAAGCGCAAACTGGGGAATCTGGAAGTGTCGGCGCTCGGGCTCGGCTGCATGGGCATGAGCTCCGGCTATGGTCCGGCCGCTGACAAGCAGGAAATGATCTCGTTGATGCGAGCGGCTGTCGAACGCGGTGTCACTTTTTTCGATACGGCGGAAGTTTATGGACCATTCGTGAACGAAGAGCTCGTGGGCGAAGCGCTTGCTCCGCTTCGCGACGAGGTAGTGATTGCGACGAAGTTTGGTTTCAAGATTGGTCCAAACGGCGAGCAGGTTGGTGTCGATAGCCGGCCCGAGCACATCAGGGAGGTTGCGGAAGCCTCTCTCAAACGACTCAAGACCGATCGCATCGATCTGTTTTATCAACATCGTGTTGATACGGACGTGCCTATAGAAGATGTCGCGGGCGCCGTTAAGGAGTTGATTGCGGAAGGGAAGGTAAAGCACTTCGGACTTTCCGAAGCGGGAGTGCAAACGATTCGTCGCGCGCACGCAGTACAATCGGTTACTGCGCTTCAGAGTGAATACTCGTTGTGGTGGCGACGACCGGAAGAAGAAATATTGCCGGCACTCGACGAACTCGGAATCGGATTCGTTCCGTTTAGTCCGCTTGGTCGAGGTTTTTTAACGGGGAAGATCGATGAGAACACAACGTTTGACAATTCTGACTTTCGGAACAAGGTTCCACGCTTCACGCCCGAGGCAAGGGAAGCGAATCAGACGTTGATTGAGTTGCTGCGGAGTACTGCGGAACGAAAGCGAGCGACGCCCGCACAGATCGCGCTGGCGTGGTTACTCGCACAGAGGCCGTCGATTGTTCCGATTCCGGGGACGACGAAGTTGCACCGCCTGGAAGAGAATATTGGCGCGGTATCAGTTGAGCTCACCGCGGAGGATCTAAAAGAGATGGACGTGGCCGCATCACAGATCACGGTACAGGGCGAGAGATATCCGGAAGATATGGAACGACGAACGAATCTATAACGTACGACAGAAAGAGCTTGACAGCTTCGCTGGTCCTGTCCTATACAAGACGGCCTGCGCAAACCACGCAGCGTCTGAGGAAAGTATTCCAATGTTGATGAACTGCACATTCAAACTACATAAAGCCGAACGGCGCGCGAAAGCCGTCGTGAATACGGCGATGTGTACGCTGGGTCTTAGATCGTCAGCGTCCATAGAAAATAGGCACTAATACAGCGGGAGCGGCTCCCGCTCCCAATCTCAAAAAGAAAATTCAGAGAATTGAAGGAGCGGGCAGCTTCCCTGGGAAGCTAAAAGCCCGCTCCTTTAGTTTTTTGACAATGGAAGTATCACCAATGGGGATGAACGCGAAATGGAAAGCGGACTGATTTTCAATCAGTTGATTTGCGAGTTCGAATCTCGTCATCCCTGCCAAATTATGTAGCTTTGCGGCCCTCTGCGTATCTCGGCGCTCTCTGCGTTTGAGAGAGACTCAAAAACGCAGAGGATCGCAGAGGGTCGCAGAGTTCGCAGAGAAAAGGCCCGCGTTCCCGGCATCGGTCTTCTAAACCGAACCTCAGCAAGAGCTGGGCGGACAGGCACGAGGTTCAACTCCTCCGCGGGCTTCCAAAAACAAAAGGCTGTGTAGCTCAAACGGATAGAGCAAGCGTCTCATAAGCGCTGGGTTGGTGGTTCGAATCCACCCACAGCCACCAGATTTGTGGCGTAGCCAAGTTGGTAAGGCACCGCACTGTTAATGCGGCCATACGAAGGTTCGAATCCTTCCGCCACAGCCACCGCCGTTAGAGGAGTGATAGCACTCCTCCCGTGTGCCAGAACAACACGCGGTCCGTTGGGTTGAAACGTCCCTCACGGCAATACGCTATCAACCCCGCCGCGGCTTTACTCGTGTAGACAGGATCGAGCAACACGCCCTCAGTCTCTGCAAAGAGCTTCGCTGCTTCTTCAGACTCTCGCGTCGGCTTCGCATAACCGGCGCCGATGAAACTCTCATCGACGAATAACTCCTGCGCCGCCGGCACATCCGATCTGCCGAGCATCGCAAGCATTGGTCCAACTGCCAGCAACGCGTTCTCTTTGATCGTTTCAGCCGGATCGTCAGCACTCACACCCAGCAACTGCAAGTCAGGATAGTTGAACAATCTCTTACCGACTTCCAGACCCGCTTGCGTGCCGCCGGACGAAGTCGCAAAGACGATCGCATCAAACTGCTCGCCAACCTCGAGTTGCTGAATCCCAAGCTCTTCGAACGCGGACACCATGCCGAACGATCCGATTTCATTCGATGCGCCTAACGGGATCTGGTAAACACGCTCGCCTCTCGCTTCCAGCTCCTCAGCGACTTCCTTCATTCTCGACGCGCGTTCACTGCTCGCAGCAACGTGATGTATTTTGACGTCGAGCAACTCCGCGAGGCGCCAATTCGCACGCGCCGCTCTCGGATCGCCGCCGCTCAGTATCAGTTCACACTTGAGCCCCAAACGTCGCGCAATCAGCGCCGCTGTTCGCGCCAGATTCGAAGTGATTGAGCCCGTGGTAACAATTGTTGTCGCACCGAAAGACAGTGCATCGGCCATCACATATTCGAGCTTGCGCAACTTGTTGCCACCGCCAAGATAGCCCGTCAGATCGTCGCGCTTGATCCAGAGTTGCGGCGCGCCGGGTATTGCGCGTTGCAATCGCTCGAGTCGTTCGACCGGAGTGTTGAAGTTGATCAAGCGCCGTCTGCGAATGTTGAAAAATAACTCAAGCGCCTTGCTTGACTTCTCATGTATAGCTGTATGTCTCATAAATCCGTCCTTCTCATCACTACTTCCGCGAATCATTCCATCTCAACCAACCGCCGAAAACCGGGAGCCCGTAACCGCAGCGCATCGTCTAACCTCCTCTTGCAGAAAGTCGACCAGTCGCGCGTGCGGATCGAATCCGATGACGCGCGTCGCATCAGCCACAAAGTTGGAGAGCGCATTGATGTCGTAATAGAGCAATGAGCCGTCGCGGTCGTCGATGATGTACTCGATACCACCGATGTCGATCTGCGCCGCTTGCGCGATTCGTTCTACAGATTTGATTACATTTAGTGGCGGCTCAAATGCCTCGACCTTCAGACCCGAACGCGGCGCATCAACGGGACAAGCTGCGCGAGCGAGCTCGACGCCATCGGTGGTCTGGCAGATGTCGGCGGGACAGAGATTGAAAGTCTCGCCGGTTGTGAAAACCCTGATCGCGTAGAGATATTTGCCGCCGAGTGTTTCCACTCTCGTAATGTGCCCGCCGCGCGGCGGAATAAACTCCTGTACGAGGGCTGTTTTATCGATACCGAGATCGATTCTGTCGTTTTCAACAGCCGAAACGAGTGCTTCTCGTGAATCGAAGCGCACAATCCCGGCGCCGCTGCCGCCGATGTTTGCTTTAACTACGATCGGGAAGCGCAGGCTTTCTGAAGCCTCGACTGCCAGTGACGGAGAGTTGATTACGAGTGCTTTCGGATAGGGGAGGTTAAGAGAGTCGAGTAGCGAAAGTTGACGTGCTTTTGAGATCTCGATGCCGAAAGCTTTTTCGCCGTTGATGACCCGCGAGCCGAGATTCCGGAGATGATTCAAATACTGGAGCGTGTAAAAGATCCCCTGGCCGTGACCACGCAAGTAAGCGGAAGGGCTCATCCGGTTGAAGACGACTGCATGCGACTTTTCTTTCTCGCCCGGACCGTAGAGATGGCGAGTCGCATCAAGCTTGACGTAGGGAACACCGCGCCGGTCGAGCTCGGCGAAAAGTGGTCGAAACCAATCGGGATGTTCGTAATAGATGGCCAGGTTTGAGTCTCGCATCGTTTGTCCTCGTTTTCGCGCAAATAAAAAGGGCCGCTCGAAAGGAGCGGCCCTGGTGAATGCTGATAATTGCGTATAACTACGTCACATACACATCAGTCCGCTCGTTCGCCGGCCTACAACAACACAAACAAGCACACACCAACTCGCTTCGACGAGATGTGAAAGTGAGTTGGTTGAACGCTGCGGTCATCGTTTCTTTTCCTAAGTGCTGTAAAAATACTCCGACGCCCGGCCAGTGTCAACGGTTTCACGCAAAGGCGCAAAGGAAGACGCAAAGACGCAAAGAAGAACTGTTTTCTTCGCGCCTTTGCGTCCGCCTTTGCGCCTTTGCGTGAAACCAAACCTTGACACCGGCGCGATTCTAAATAAAATACGGACGTTCGTTTTTATAGCGGATGCCCAAACTCAGTCCCAGCGCGATCGAGAAGAATAAGAGTCGTATCGAGGAGGCGGCCAAGAAACTCTTCATTAAACAGGGCTTTCACGCCACTTCGATGCGCAATATCGCCGCCCGCGCAGGGACTTCGCTCGGTAACGTTTACAACTACTACCGGACCAAAGAGGAGATCCTCGGTTCGATTATCGGCAAGTACCAGACGACGATCGACGGCCGCCTGCGTTCGATCTTTGACGAAATTGACGAACCGCTCAAACCCGAGTCGCTCGTTCGTTTTGGCCAGCAGATCAAGAAGATGGTAAACGATCATCACGACTTCTGGCTGTTGATGTACATCGACGTGCTCGAGTTTGAGAATCGCCACTTCCGCAAGATGTTCGACGGCCTGGCGCACAACCTGCGACGGCGCTTCGCGAAGCAGTTTGCGGAGTTGAAGAGTTGTGGCGCGGTTCATTCGGACGTCGATCCGGCGGTGGGTTTCACGGCCCTTTATATGCAGTTTTTCAATTACTTTCTGGTAGAGAAGTTGTTTGGCGGCAATCGCCATTTCGGGTTGAGTGACGAGCAGGTGATCAAGCAGTTGACGGACATGTATTGTCGCGGATTATTGACAGACGGCAGTAGCCACAAAAAAGCACAAAAGTCCCGAAAAAATTAAGCAGAAGCTCAACAGTCTTTGGCGCTTTCTGTGGTGGAAGAAAAACGAACGTTCGTGTTTTTCCAGGAGGAGATTATGTATAGCCCGATTCGAGTAGCTCTCGGTTTTGTTTTGATCGTTTTTGGCTGCGCCGCGGTCGCGTTCGCTCAGGGTGGCACCGGACAGTTGAGCGGCAACGTGGTTGACGCGAACGGCGCGGTGGTCGGCGGCGCAAGCGTCAAGCTCACCAGTCTCATTACGGCGCAGGAGCGCGAGGCAGTCACCAACGAATCAGGCGACTTCGTCTTCACCCTCCTGCCGGCCGGCTCCTATAAACTCGAGATTAACGCGAGCGGCTTTCGCACCGTCGTCATCGACGAAGTGAAGATCAACGTCACTCAGACGACCACGCTGCCGGTTCGTCTCGATCCCGCAACAGTTTCCGGGATGGTGACGATCAGGGCCGAAGCTCCGCTCGTGCAACAGGAGACTTCGCAGGTCGGCCGCACGATCGAAGAGCAAACGATTCGACAACTGCCCCTCCCGACCAGAAACTTTCAACAGCTGCTGACACTTTCACCAGGCACGTCGTCGTCAGTCGCGAACAACACCGAGCTGGGCCGCGGCGACGCGATCATCTCGGTCAACGGTCAACGCACCACGAGCAACAATGTGCGTATCAACGGTATTGACGCCAACTCGATCGGCACCAATTCGACGCCCAACATCGCTGTGCCGGCTACGGACTCGTTGCAGGAGTTCATCGTGCAAACGAGTCTCTACGACGCTTCGCAGGGACGCAACGCGGGCGGCAATGTGGAAGCTGTCACGAAGTCGGGCGAGAACAGTTTTCACGGCAACGCTTACTACTTCCTGCGCAACAACGCGCTGAACGCCAACGACTTCTTTCTCAACGCGGCGGGACGGCCGCGGCCGGTGCTGTCGCGCAACCAGTTTGGCGGCACACTCGGTGGTCCAATTCTGAGAGATCGTCTGTTCTTCTTCGGATCGTATCAGGGCACACGGGAACGCAACAGCGCGTCGTTGAATAACAGTTTGATGTTTCCGATTATTCCGCCGCAGTTGCGCGACGACAATCGCACCGCTGCCGGCCTGGCGGCGGCATTCGGCTTGCCGGTTGCCTCGATTAACCCCGTCATGGTTTCGGTTTTGAACGCGAAGCTGCCCAACGGCCAGTTTGCGATTCCGTCAGCGGCAACGGCGAGTGGTTTGACTCCGATCTCCGGTCTCTCTCGCTTTCGTGAGAACCAGTTCAACGCAAACTTCGACTGGCGCTTGAACGACAAGCACACCATCAGCTCCAAAAACTTCTTTGCGAGCAACCCGACTTTCCAGGCCAACTACAACTTCGCCGGTCTTGGCAACGGCGTCACACAACTGCCCGGAACCGGTGGTTCGCTCGACATCATTCAGGATCTCAACGCGATCACTGACACTTACGTCTTCTCACCGAACGTCGTTAACCAGGCCCGCTTTGGTTTCAGTCGTCTGCGCGTGACTTCAGTTGCCGAAGAGCCTTTTACTGCCGCGCAGTTTGGTATTAACAGTCCTTTAAAGAACCTGTTTCCGGGAATGCCGACGTTGACGGTAACGGGACTGTTCACGCTCGGCTCGTCGCCGTTTGCGGATCAATCGTCGCGCATCAACGCGTTCACTTACGGCGACACGCTCTCGATAGTCGCGGGCGATCACCGTCTGCGCATAGGCGGCGAGTATCGTCGGTCGCAAGTCAATTTCTACTTCAACGCCTTCTCGCGCGGTCAGGTGATCTACTCGAGTTTCAACAACTTCCTGATCGGCAATGGCGTTTCGATTATCGGTTCGGGCGTCTTCGATCGCGCGCTGCGAGTAAACGATTGGAGTGGCTTTGTTCAGGACGATTGGAAGTTCAACTCGCGGCTGACGTTCAACCTCGGCGTGCGCTACGACTTCTACGGTTATCCGGTTGATACGCGCGGGCGGCTCGTCAACTTCCTGCCCGATCAATTTCGTCAGGGCACGACCGCGTCGCCTGCTGGTCCACCCAACGGTTTTGTGCAGGCAGGGAACGGAACGCTCGCGGGTGTGCCGGCAGTTGAAGACACACTCGTGCCGACCGACAAGAACAACTTCGCGCCGCGTGTCGGTTTTGCTTATCGCTTGAACGACTCGGGTTCACTCGTCGCGCGTGGTGGTTACGGCATCTATTACGATCGCTTCTCGACTCGCTACGCAAACACGCAGTTGCTCAACTATCCGTACCTCGCGCTCGCGGTCGGTCTGCCGGGCGTGCTGCGCACGATGTCGGATCCGTTTATTCCGGTGCCGCAGCCCGGACAATTTCCGGTGAATCCAACGATTCCATCGCCGTTGTCGCCGCTATCGCCCATCGTGGGCGTGCCGATCAGCGGCATCTTCATCGATCCCGAACTGCGCACGCCGTACATTCACCAGTACAACGCGAACGTGCAATGGGAGTTTGCGAAAGACTATCTCCTCGAAGTCGGTTACGTTGGTTCGAAGGGGACGAAGCTGTTGCAGGTAATCACGCTCAATCAGCCCGTTTTCAATCCGGCTACGAATTCGTTCGCCCTGCCGTTCGGCTCCGCTTTGTCGGCACAGAAGAACGTGGCCGGCGGCATTCAACAGGTGCAGTCGAGCTCTAATTCGAATTACAACTCGCTGCAACTCAGCGTGACTAAGCGTTTCAGTCGCGGCCTACAGTTTCTCAGCGCTTACACCTACGGCAAATCGAATGACTACTATTCGGGCGGCACGATCAACGAGTTGTTTGCAGTTGCAGGCGATCAGTTTAACTGGAAGACCAACTATGGACCATCCGATTTCGATCGGCGCCATCGCTTCGTCACGAGTTTCGTTTACGACGTGCCAAAGGTTGTCTCTGAATCAATCGCATCGCGTTGGGTGCTGAACAACTGGCAACTGAACGGGATCCTGACGTTGCAAACAGGGACTCCGTTTTCGGTTGTCCAGATTGTCGGTAACAACATTATCCAGCGAGCCAATTTCGCGCCCGGATTTAGCGGCAGCATCCTGACGGACGGCAGCACGCAGTCGCGTCTCGGTGGCTTTTTCAACACGGCTGCGTTTGCGAGTTCGACGTTAGGCGCTCCGGCGTTCGATCCGAATCATCCGTTTGGCAACACGCCGCGCAACTTCCTCTATGGGCCAGGACAGAAGAACATGGACTTCTCTGTGGTCAAGTTCATTCCGATCACGGAGACGGTTAGAGGTGAGTTTCGCACGGAGTTTTTCAACCTGTTCAATTGGGCCAACTTCACCAATCCGAACAACAACATCGCCGTGCCCGCGACGTTTGGAAAGATAACGTCGACGAGTGCTGGTCCAAGAGTGATCCAGTTTGCATTCAAAGTGAATTTTTAACCGGTGCCAAAAATTTCTGTAAATGGGCTGAAGCTCTACTATGAGAGCGAAGGTGATGGCGAGCCGGTTGTTTTGATTCCGGGGTTTGCGGCGGGGCGCTGGATCTGGTTCAAACAGACTGACGAACTGGCGCGGCACTTCCGCGTTATCGTCTTCGATCCGCGTGGTGTGTCTGCTTCGGACAAACCGGAAGGGCCGCAGACGATCAGTCTTCTGGCTGACGATATCGCGCATCTCCTGCAGACGATTGGGATAGAAAGTGCGCACATCATCGGCGCGTCGTTCGGCGGCTTTGTGGCGCAGGAGTTTGCGCTCAAATATCCGGCCATGACGCGGAAACTCGTGCTCTGTTGCACCAGTTTTGGTGGTGCAAATCACGTCGTGCCGGCGCCCGAGACACTCGAAGCGCTGGCATCGACTAAAGGACTCAACAGCGAAGAGCGCATGCGAGCGAACCTGTTGCTCGCGTTTACGCCCGAGTACGTCCAGACGCAAGTCGCGGAGGTTGATCGTATCGTTCACTTGCGAGCGACGAACGAGGTGCCGGAGCATATTTATCTCAGTCAATTGCACGCTGCGATGAATTTCAATTCGGAGTCGAGACTTGCTGGAATCACGAGCCCGACGCTTGTGTTGAGCGGCGATGCCGATGTGATCGTGCCGGTGCAAAACTCGCGCAACCTGGCGGCTAAGATTCCGAATGCGAGGTTGCAGATTGTCGCTGGTGGTAGTCACACGTTCTTCATCGAACAGGCGCCGGAGTTTAATCAAATCGTGACGGAGTTTCTTACCGCGGATTTTCACGGATGAACGCGAATATTGTCGGCACCGGCGTCTACGTTCCCGAAAAGATCGTCACCAACGACGACCTCAGCCGAATTCTTGGTGAAGACATCAACGAATTTGTGACCACCGTGCTTGGTATTCACGAACGACACGTTTGTGCTGAAGACGAGAGCACTGCGGATCTCGCGACGAATGCCGGTCGTGATGCGTTGGAAAACGCGGGCATCGATGCAGCGGAACTCGATCTCATCATTCTCGCGACAGATACTCCCGAACAACTCTCGCCCGCAACGTCGGTTGTTGTGCAACATCGACTCGGTGCTTTGAATGCAGGGACGTTTGACGTTAACAGTGCGTGTGCGGGTTTTGTGACTGCACTCGATACTGCGTCGAAGTTCATCATCGCCGATCCGGCATATCGCAACGTGCTTGTCATCGGCGCGTACGCGATGAGTAAGTATCTCGACCTGCACGATAAGAAGACGGCGACGATCTTTGCCGACGGCGCCGGAGCGGTGGTGCTTCAGGCGCGCGACGATCAGCCCGGTTATCTGGCAGGTAAACTTCGTGCGGACGGAAGTTTTCACGACTACATGGGCATTTACGCCGGCGGTACGCACCTGCCGATCACGAAAGAGGTGATTGACGAGGGCATTTGGAACAAGGTGCGTTTCGCGAAGAAGTACCCGGCTGAGGTTAACACCGAAGGCTGGCCGGCGATCGTGAACGAGGTGCTGCCGAAAGCAAGACTGAGCGTCGACGACATCAACTTATTTCTTTTCACGCAAGTGAACCTGAGTACGATCAAGGAAGTGATGGCGAAGCTCGAACTGCCGATGGAGCGCACGCACACGATCATGCACAAGTGGGGTTATACCGGCTCGGCGTGCATACCGATGGTGCTGCACGATGCGTGCGCCGCGGGCAAGCTCGAGCGCGGCGACAACATCGTCATGTGCGCGTCAGGCGGCGGCTTGAACATGGCGTGCGTAGCGTTTCGGTGGTACTGACTGTATCCAACAGAGAAGTCCTATTCAGCCATGAAGTATCCGACTGTTTATTCGTTGTTCGCGGATCGCGTGAAGCAGTACGCGTCGCAGGGAGATGTTTTTTACTTTCGTTCGCGCGGTGAGTGGCAGGGGATTTCGTGGCAACGATTCGAGCAGGAGACTTACGACTTCGCGACCGCGCTCTTGTCACTCGATTTAAAGCCCGGTGGCACAGTTTGCATCCTGATGGGTAACGTCCCCGAGTGGCCCATCAGCGACATCGGCACAATCATCGCGGGCGGCGTTGGCGTCGGGCTTTATCCGACAAGCTCAGCGGAACAGATCGCATACATCATCAACCACTCCGACGCTGAGTTTGTCCTCGTCGATTCGCGCGAGCAACTGCAGAAGGTGCTCAGCGTTCGCGAACAACTCCCAAAGGTGCGCCACATCATAGCGCTTGATACCAGCTATCAAGACTTCATCACGCGCGGTCAAACGGAACGTACGCATCTCGCGTCGTTATTGAAAGAACGTGCCGAAGGCGCGAAGCCTGACGATATCGCCATCATGGTCTACACGTCAGGCACAACTGGACCACCAAAAGGCGCGTGTCTGAGTCATCGTTACATCATCAACAGCGTGGAATCGCTGCGGCAGACGATCCCGATTTACGACACTGACGTTTCTTTCTCGTATCTACCGTTCTGTCACGTTGCGGAGCGCATTTCCGGACTTTACAACCGTCTATACGCGGGCGCTCCGGCATACTTTGTCGATGACCTCGCGCGTCTCGGTGAGTACATGCTGGAAGTGAAGCCGACAGTTTTCGCGAGTTTGCCGCGTTTCTTCGAGAAGATTTATGCGCGCATCGTTTCGGATCGATCCACGAACGTCAAAGATTATTTCGGTGGTCGCATACGTCTCTTAACTTCAGGCGGAGCGCCGTTGCCTCTGGAAGTTGCCAAGTTCTTCGCCGCAGCGGGGCTGCCGATTTTGCAGGCCTATGGCTTAACGGAAAACGTCTGTGTTGCTTTTAATCGGCCCGACAATTACAAGTTCGGCACGGTTGGACCACCAATGCC
>JBKPJP010000099.1:0-9988 GCA_046730735.1 Acidobacteriota bacterium
CAATCGATAAACTTGTCGATCTCTTTTCGCTGGAATCCGCCTTCGCCTTTTAACACGGAAACAGTCATCTCGCCGAGCGTCTTCGGATTAGTCGAGAGCGAACGCCGCGACGCAAGACTCAAAACGGTTTTTGAATCCCACAAACGATCGAGCCAGCGCGGCGTTTTGCGAAACACCGGAACGTATTGTTCGAGGTAAGCACTGATGCCACCTAAGACAACATGATCGTTGCTGACATTAGGTTCGTCAGTGAGGGTTGGCGTGTAGACGGGAAGCAGCAGCACGTCGTGACCACGCGCCATCAGCTCGGTGGCCATGGCGTTATCGCGCAGGCAACTGCCGCAATACATCCGGCCCGCTCCGCCTGTGAGATAAAGAATTCTCAATTTTCATCCTCAGACGGCGACAGCGTGCTGGAATGCGCGGCGCGCGTAAAGATGTTCGAAGAGGTTGCCCTCGTGCGGCTGATCCCAGCTAACCTGATTCGTAGGCAGCGCGCCGATGTTGAGACGATCGATGTGCGGCAACGACACGAGCGTCTGAATCAGTTTTGGATCTTTGGTGATGGCTGTTACAACTAGGGTTGGACCAAGGAGTGCAGGAATTTCGTTTTGATCAACCTGGACCACACTCGCGAACGGAAACAGAAACTCTTTCATCGCGAGCGGATGATCCGGCTCGCTCAGGACCACGGTCGGCAGCAGGTACGAACAGTTGTTCCACTTGACGAGCCGTTCGCCATCGCGGTACGCAGCAGTCACGTCGCGTGCGCCCGGCTCACTCAAGCCCTGTTCGATGATCGTATTGATTCGGTTAGCAACTTGCGGATCGACGAACGGCGCGAGCTGAGCGTTTTCATCGTCAGCAGCGCGCGGCACGATCTGCGCGAGCCTCTTCGCGAGTGCTTCGCTAATCTCGTGCGCGTGTGCAGGTGTCCAAACTGCCGAAGCGTTGACGCAGGAGCGCCCGCCGTTATCTGCGATCGAAGCAACCATCACGTCGAGATACTGTTCCCAATCATCGACACAGTCGGCGCCGATGATGATCTTGCTGTAGCCTGGACCATGAATCTCAACACGCGGATCCCCGACCCACGCGCCGGTCGTTGAAGAATCACCGAACAATAAAGAACGCCCGCAATTACGCAGGATCTCTCCGGCGCCGGCGTGATCGGCCGGATAGAAACTGAACGCTTCGCGCGGCGCGCCGGCCTTTATTAACGACTGAATGATGCGATAAGGCGTCCACGGTTCGGCACTGCCGGGTTTGAGCACGAGCGGGATGCGCAGAGGGAACGCGGGTATCCAGAGCGAGTGTACGCCGGGTGAATTGTTGGGCAGCACGGCGCCGAGCGATTGCGTGCGTGGAAAGAAGCTGAGCGCGTGACCTTCGAATTCGCCAAAACCGCGATCGAGAATTTCCCAGTCGAGATTACGCGTCAGACCGTTGAGCACGCTTTCCATGTTTGCGAGCATGCTTTTGATCTTCAGCATGTTGCGGCGTGCGAGTATGTAGGGAAGACCGGTCGTTGCGGAGATTTGTTTTACGTAGTCGTCGGGAGTTTGTGATGTGTCGCCCAGCAGTAAGGCGTCATTAGTGAAATGCTCGGCGGCGCGTGTGCAGATGTCGACGAGTTCGCGTGTCGAGAAACGTTCGAGGCTTTTAACGCCGATGTCCTGTTGGCCCAGGTCGCGGCGGATCAGTCCGGCGTTGGCCTGGCTTACTTCGACGAACGTCTCGCGCGTTTGATGATGCGGCACGCGAGCAGTGTCGAGGCTCTTGTACGGATTGCCACGTCGAAGAATGGGAATGTGCATATAAAATCCTAGCGCCAAAGGCGCGGCATATGAAAGCCAGGGGCAAGTCCCGACTTTGTCGGGACGTCGCCCCTGGTAACAAATTAAAAAAAAGGATCGCAGCCCTGAAAGGGCGTAATACTGGTATTTCGGCCTTTCAGGCCTGATACCTCGCTTTTTTCGCTACCAGGGGCGACGCGCTCCGCTTCGCTTCGCGCTTGCCCCTGGCTATCATATCCCGCGCCTTCGGCGCTCCATCCGCTAGCCCCTGGTCCACATGCCGCGCCTTCGGCGCTTCATCCGCTAGCCCCTGGTCCACATACCGCGCCTTCGGCGCTCCATCCGCTAGCCCCTGGTCCACATGCCGCGCCTTCGGCGCTCGATCCGCTAGCCCCTGGTCCACATACCGCGCCTTCGGCGCTCCATCCGCTAGCCCCTGGTCCACATACCGCGCCTTCGCCGCTTCTGCGCAATTAATAAACGCCTTCGACGACGCTGGTCTGGAAGCGAGAGAAGGGGCGGACGTTGCGCACGCCGTCCCACGGATAGAGATCGCAGGGCGGCTCGCGCTCGGCTTCGTCGCGTTCCAGGAAACGTGGCATGAAGAATTCCTTTGTCAAAGTGGTCAGACGCACACGACCCGTCTCACCGTATTCAACCACTCTGTCGGGCTCGTCCGGATCAACCACCTCAACCATCGCGCGCGGCATTGGCGGATAGTAAATGATCGCGTAGTTGTCCTCCGGCCGGCGCGGTTTGTGAACTGCCAGACCCATTAACGTGTTGCCGTAAGTGGGCGCGAAGTAAGCACCTTCGAGCAACTCTTCAACCGCAAAACGATGAAACTGCGGCGTCATCTCAGTGCCGCCACAAAACACGCCCGTGATTCCCATCTTCTTCAACGAAACTTTTTCACACAACGCTTCGAGAAGTTTGGGAGTCGTGAACAGGCAGCGAATGTTTTCGTGCGCCTTCAGGAGCGTCAGGCCTTGCTCGACGACGTGTTGCTTGTACTGCTCGGCCATCTTCGGCTGGCCCATCTTCAGCAACTTGATAACCCAGCGCGGATCGAGGTCCACCATAAAACAGATGCCACCGCGATGCTGAGCCAGGTGTTCGACCGCGAGACGCAGCCGGCGTGGACCAGTTGGTCCAAGCGATAGCCAGTCGGCGCCTTTCGGAAAGAACTCTTCCGGGAGGGTGTCGCTAAACGCTTCGTAATCGATTCGGAAGTCTTCGATATTGATGCGCGACTTCGGCACGCCCGTGCTGCCGCCCGTTTCAAACGTATATACCGGTCGATTAGCAAAACCTTTTGGCACCCAGCGACGCACTGGACCACCACGCAGCCACTCGTCCTGGAAAAAACCAAAACGCGAAAGGTCGTCGTAAGTGTGAATCTCCTCACGCGGATCCCATGAGAGATTTTTGGCGAAGTCGAGCCAGAACGGGCATCCGGTTTCCGGATCGAAGTGCCAGGCAACAACTTCACGAACCCAGGCGTCCAGTTCTGCGGGTTTTTTAGCCACGGATGACACGGATTTATTAGTCACGTTTAAGGTATAGTTTTCTCAGTCTCTCTCATCAAATCAGCAAAACGCGGATCGGTACGAAGTTTCGCAAGATGTGGATCGACGCGCACGAAAGTGAAGCCGACCGCGTGTTCGCGTTCAGCCTGCGCGAGCCAGCGAAAGGCGTTGTCGAAGTCGCCGAGCCACGTGTAGATGATCGCGATCTCATAAGCCGTCACCCAATTCTGGTTACGTTTGGCAATGATCTCGTTCAGGATCGACTGCGCTTCTTCGCGTTTGCCGATGGCGGCGAGCACATGCGCGCGCTTGGCGTGCGTGGTCGGCGTGTCGCCGGCAAAACTGCGTTCCTGCTCAAAGGCCGCGAGGGCCTCGTTGTGCATGCCCTTCAACTCGTAAGCCCAACGCAGAATCGTGTGGGCTGCGACTGCGCCCGGGTCAAGTTCAAGTGACTTACGCGCCTGCGCCACCGCCTCGTCAAACTTGCCCGCCAGAAACAGTACGTTCGCGACCGCCGTTGCGATCACAGCAGATTGCGGGGTGATTTGACGCGCGCGTTCGATTTCGGCGTACGCTTCATCGTGCCGCCCCATCGCAGACAAACTGTACGCGTACCAGCGATGCGCTACCTGATTGCTGGGCTTTAGTTGAATCGCCTTGCGCAACTCACGCTCAGCGCTCATCCAGTCGCGGTCGTAGTGCAGTTTCACAAAGCCCAGCGACGCATGCGCCTCAGGCAAACTCGGATCAACTTCAACAGCGCGCATCGCAGACTCCTTGGCACGTTCCCATGCTTCCGGAGGCGGTGGTTCGACGTACCAGTTCAGCAATGCATAACAATCGGCGAGTTCCGCGTGCGCAATCGCATACTCCGGATCCAGTTCAACTGCGCGTTCGAAGCGTTCAATGGCCTGGCGCAAACCCTCTGCCGTTCGTCGGGTCGAGTAGTAACGTCCGGCGGTGTAGAGCTGGCGAGCTTCTTCGTTCTCTCCCGATTGCGTGTCAACAGCGGGCATCAATATCTGCGTTGTGACTGGAGCAATACGATCTTGTCGCCGCCGCTTTTTCGGCGCGACCGCCCTTTTCGCGAGCTTGCGATACAACGCGGGATGGCGCAGCTCGCGTAGAATTCCTTCAAACGCCGGCTCACCGCGCAAGGAATCAAACTGTGGCTCAACTCCCAGCCAGACCACCCACGCGTCTCTGATCGCATGAGCCTCTAAAACTAATTGCAACGCTTGCTCGCGTTCGCCGAGATGCAGGTGAATCAGCGAAAGGTGATAAGGCGAAACGTAGCCATGCACGGATAGTTGGGCCAGACGGTCCAACACCGCACGCGCGTCTGACTCTCTTCCGGCGGCTGCGTAGGCTGCGCCCAAGGCGGCGACGTAGAACGTACCGCCGCCGGAGAGATCCAACGCCTTCTCCGCGGCTTTGACAGCCTCGTCGACGTCGCCCGTGTGTCTGAGTGCCCACGAGAGAGTGACGAGACCGTAGGGAAAATCAGGCACTGACTCGAGCATGCCTTTGAAAGTCGCGATCGACTCATCAAATTGTCGCGCCTGGTAGTAACACCAGCCAAGCGCCTGCAACACACTCGGCGAGAGCGGATCGAGCTCGCGTGTGCGTAACATCTGTTCGATGCCTTCTTCAAAACGTCCTTCCATTATCAGATGAAAGGCGTACCAGTTGTGCGCGGTTGCGTAGTTCGGATTAATCTCGAGCGCGCGACGGTGTTGACCTTCGGCGACGGCCCAATCAAAGTCATGACAAACAGTCGCGAACCCGAGCGCGCTGTAAGCCTCGGCGGAATCTGAATCCAACTCGACTGCTTTGGTCGCATTCTGTTTGGCGGCGGCGGAAGTCTCAGCGAACGGACGAATACCAAAGACGCCGAGCCAGTTGTAGTAATCGGCGATACCGGTGTAAGCGAGCGCGTAATCGGGATCGAGTGTGATCGCTTTCTTGAAAGACTCGAGCGCTTTTGCGAGACCGACTTCCGTATAAGAGCTCCAGTAATAACGACCGCGCAGGTATGCCTCGAACGCTTCGGAACTGTCGGTGCCGCGTTTTGATAACTGCCGCTTCTCATCGCCGGTAAGTTGCGGCAACAAGGCTAACGCGACTTTCTCCGAGATCGAATCCTCGATCTGAAGCACGTCGGTTGAGTCTTCGTCGTACTGTTCGGCCCAGCGCGTCTTACCTTCGCTGATACTCAGCAACTGCGCGGTCACGCGAATGCGATTTCCGATTCGTCTGAGGCTGCCGTCTACCACGTAATCGATGCCGAGATCGCGACCCGCGATGAGTGGATCGATCGCCGCGCCGTGATATCGCAGCACGCTGCTCGTAGGTCGCACCACTAGCCGCTGAACGTTACTCAGCCGCGTGATGAGCGCATCGGTCAGTCCGATACCGAGATACTCGTCCCCCGTGTTTTCCCCGGGCGGGCTGAGAATTCTGAAAGGCAGTACCGCAATCGACTCCTGGTCTTCGCGCAACTGTCCGGCAAGCATAGGCAGAGCAGCGAGACGATGGTCCAACTTGCGCAGCAGATCGTTGAAACGCGGGTGGCCGTGCAGCGGATCGAGTTCAGGATCGACTCCCATCCAGAGCACTTTTGCGTCGCCCGATTCGTACGCTCTTTCGAGCATATCGAGTGATTCTTCCGGCCGCTTGAGCGCGGCATTTACGAGCGCGAGATGATATGGAGAAACGTAACGACGTTCCGCGAATGCGTGCATGTCGTCGAGCGTGGCTTGTGCCGCCTCGAACTGCCCGGCCGCGGCCTGGGCGCAAGCGAGCCGCCCGAGCGTGTGCGAAGCTCTGCCGATCAACTCGACGCAACGTTCCGCGGCTTCGATGGCTTCGGCATGTCGACCGAGACGGCTGAGCACGAAGCTCGCGCCATATAACATCATCAAGTTGCTCGGTTCGTTTTCGAGCGTCGCACTCGCAAAACGGTATGCTTCGTCAAAACGGCGCGCGTGATACGAACACCACACGACGCTGAAGCGCGAGATGATTGCGAGTGGATCGAGATCGCGGCCGGTGTGAGCTTCGCGCAACGACTCGCTAAAGCGACCCTCCATCGCGAGTTGTAACGCGTACCAGATGCGCGCAGGGGAATGATTGGGATCGAGTTCAATGGCGCGAACCAGGTGACGTTCCGCCCTGGCCCACGCAAAGTCGCGACAGAGTATCGCCTGGCCCAGGGCAGTGTGACCTTCGGCAAGATTTGGATCGAGTTGGACCGCGGTTTCAGCAGCTTCGTACGCCGCCGCGGCACACTCCGCAAACGGCATCACGCTGAAGACGCCCAGCCAGTTGTGATAGTTCGCCACGCCGGCGTAGGCCAGCGCGTATTTCGGATCGATCGCGATTGCCTGCTGGTAACAGACAATCGCCCTTGCAAAACCGTCTTCAGTAAACCTGTTCCAGTAGAAACGACCGCGCAGGTAGGCTTCGTGTGCTTCCGGATTGTCAGTGCCGCGCTTTGCTAACCGTATGCGTTCATCCACGGTCAGATGCGGCACGATTGCTTCGGCGACCTGATTCGAGATTTTGTCTTCGAGATTCAGAACATTCGTAAACTGTTCGTCAAACTGTCCGGCCCATGCAGTTGTTTCGTCTCGCACATCGAGCAACTGGATCGTGACGCGAATGTGATCGCCGGCGCGCCTGATTCTGCCATCAAGAACGAATGCGACGCCGAGTTCGCGTCCGGCGCGTAATGGATCAGCGTCGGCGCCGTAGCGCAGGACACTGCTGGTTGGTCTAACGGCGAAACTGCGAATCGCACTGAGTCGCGTAATCAGAGCATCCGCCAAACCGGTCCCGAGATAATCCGGACTGCTCTCCGGTTGATTGAGATCCATGATCTTCATCGGCAACACGGCCAATGAATTCTCGTTTGAAGCATCAGGCCGCATCACGACGCTCGCGTGCGGCGGGTCAGGCAGATCCGAGATCGGGCGACCTTCGAGATAACGCGTGATGTCGTCGCGCAGGTCAGCGGCCGTCTGGTATCGCCATTCCGGCTCTTTGCGCAGCGCTTGCAGCACGATGTTGTCGAGATCTCCGGCGAGCGCGCGTCGCAGCGATTCGAGGGTTCCGCCGCGTGTGGTGTAAAGCTGTTTGAGCGTGGTCGATTCGTCGCCGGTATAGAGACTCGGCAACAGATCCTCGGCGCGCGTGATGATGATGCTCGGCGGCGCCGGCGACTCCTCGCAGATCACGCGGGCGATCTCGTGCGGCGCGCGGTTAACGAGACGATAAGGCCTGTGACCGGTCAACAACTCGTAGAGCAACACGCCGAGTGAATAGACGTCGGTGGTCGGTGTCGTCGGCGCCCCCTGCACTTGTTCGGGCGACGCGTATTCCGGAGTCATCAAACGCATTGCCGTTGCGGTCGGATCGTGCGTGATGTCGCCGGCAATCAGCGGATTGAGTAACTTCGCGATACCGAAGTCGAGTAGTTTCGGTACACCCTCGGAAGTTACGAGGACATTTGATGGTTTGATGTCGCGATGGACCACGTGTTTCTGGTGGGCGTAGTGGACCGCGTCACAGATCGAGCGAAAAAGTTTCAGGCGCTCGGTGATGTTTAGTTGATGACTGTCGCAATAACTGTAGAGCGGCTGGCCCTCGATAAACTCCATCACGAAGTAGGGCAGTCCGTCTTCGGTCGTGCCGCCGTCGAGAAGGCCGGCGATGTGCGGGTGATCGAGAGCCGCGAGTATCTGGCGTTCTTTGCGGAAGCGACGCAGGATGAAATCGGTATCCATGCCGCGCTTAACCAGTTTGATGGCGGCACGTTTGTTGAACTCGTTGTCGGCGCGCGAAGCTTCGTAAACCGCGCCCATGCCGCCGCGTCCGATTTCTCGTTCGATTCGATAGGAACCCAGACGCCGCCCGAGCATCGGATCCTTATCTTCAACAAACGACTCGAGTGCGCTCAGTTCGGTATTCCCATAGATTGGCTCGTCCAGCATCTCGCCGGCGCTGTCGTACTGCGAAAGCAGCGACTCAACATCGCGCTTGAGTTCCGTATCTTCTGCGCACACCTCTAAGACATAGCGGTTTCGATCTTCCGGGGAGAGATCGAGCGCCGCCTGGAAGATTTCTTCAACTTGTCGCCAGCGTTCCGGGGTCATTACGCGTTTGTTTGCGGAGCTTTTTGCAACATTGCCAATTGCCGATTGGCGATTGCCAACTGGGAATCAAATCGGCAACTGGCAATCGGCAATTGGCAATGAGATGACTAATTCTTAGATTGGATTTACTACTGCCTCAGTTATTTCTTTGCATTTCTCCATGAAGCCAGGCTTTTGCGAGCCGCCAGTGACGTTTGATGGTCGTGGGAGTGACGCCCAAAACGTCTGCTGTTTCTTCGATAGAGAGGCCGCCGAAATAGCGTAACTCAACCATGCGTGCCTTCTGCTGATCGAACGTCGCCAGGGTCTTCAGTGCGTCATCGAGCGCAATTAGCTCGGCGCTTCGCTCCACTGCTCGATCGATATTTTCGTCGAGCGAGAGTTTTTGAAAATCCTGGCCACGCTTTTCTGCATTGTGCTTGCGCGCATGGTCTACCAGCAAACGACGCATTATCTGGGCCGCGACTCCGAAAAAGTGAGCCCGGTTCTGCCAGTTCACCCGCGACTGATCGATCAATTTCAGGTACGCCTCGTGCACCAGCGCGGTTGGTTGCAGAGTGTGATCGACCCGTTCGCGCCGCAAATAATTTGCCGCAAGCTTTCGCAGTTCATCGTAGATGACGGGTAGTAAAAGATCAACCGCAGCCCGATCGCCGTTGGAGAGATCGATCAGAAGGCGAGTTATGTTGTCAGCGGGGTGCTCACTCAATCGTTAACTCTCCGTAGTTTAAGACTTAAGGTCCATTAGTATAAGACGAACATAACCGTGCGCGGTAGGCCCGCTGACCCAAATTCGCATTTGTTTGCGCGTTAATGGTTGAAGCGAATTTCGGTAGACTTCAAGAGGTAATTATCATGCAGGCGTTGACGGGAAAAATCAGCAATTTGGTAACACGGATGTTTGGTTGTTGGCACGGGGAGCTCAGCCGGCCTTTCTCGCGCGGGGGGCGCGCTTATCGAAAGTGTTTGAGCTGCGGCGCACAACGACGATTCCATCTGGGCACCTGGGAGATGGAAGGTAAGTTTTTTTACAGCAACTAACAGAACGAGTTATTTTCGCGCAAAGGCGCAAAGGCATACGCAAAGTCGCAAGGAAGAATCTTTTCCGACTTTGCGTCTTTCTTTGCGCCTTTGCGTGAAACTATTTCTGATTCAATTGTGTAACCTGCGTGAACTTCTTCCCCTTGTCAGAATAGATATAACTTTCACGGGCCTTCACCACCAGATCGGATTCAGTAACGTTCACTTTTATTTGTCGACGTTCTCCATCTTTGCCGGTTGTCGTCGGGTAATAGCCGAGACTGTACAGGCGGCCTAACTCTTCAGCGATCCACGTAAACGCCTGTGCGATTCCAAACATCGAGTCGCCACTGTAAAAACGACCGCCGGTGCCGTCCGCGAGTTCGTGCAGGTAAGCGACTGCTCGTTTGTACTCCTGGTCACTTGAACCACGCGTCGCGCTGGGCACTGGCCGCCCGGGAATTATTATCGGCACACGACCAACAAC
>JBKPJP010000100.1:0-2273 GCA_046730735.1 Acidobacteriota bacterium
GACCGTTTCTCTCCGACTTCACGCGCAGGAAATGCTGGACCAACAACCTTACGTCGTCACCACGCGTGCAGAGCTCGGGCACGTGCAACGGCAACACTCGCAAGCGGTAATAAAGGTCGGGACGAAAACGACCTTCAGCGACTGCCTGCGCGAGATCACAGTTGGTGGCGGAGATGATGCGCACGTCGATCGCGATGTTGGCGCGAGCGCCGATGCGGCGGACAGTGCGTTCCTGCAACACGCACAATAACTTTGCCTGGGCGGAAAGATTCAGCGCGTCAACCTCGTCGAGAAAGAGCGTGCCGCCGGAAGCCTTCTCAAAGAGACCGCTTCGGTTTTCATGCGCGCCCGTGAAGGTGCCGCGCTGGTGACCGAAGAGTTCTGCTTCGATGAGCGTTTCGGGAATGGCGGAACAGTTGATATCGACGAAGGCGTTATCGCGCCGTGGGCTCATGTCGTGGATCGCGCGCGCGGCGAGTTCTTTGCCGGTTCCGGTAGCGCCGGTGATGAGTACCGAAGCATCCGTTGGCGCAACGCGTTCGATCACAGAGAAGAGTTTTTTCATCACCGGCGATTCGCCGATGAGAGTTGGAGATTTGGAAGTGCTGACCCGAGGGCTTTCCTGCTTGTCGGTGGCTATCGCGCCGGCCCTGGCGTGATTGCTCGGATGGTTGGTGGACCATCCATCGATAGCCGTGGGAGATGCTAGGGGCATTAAGTAAACTAACTCCTAAGGTTAAAGATTAATTTCGCGTCAACTGCGACTCTTCAAACTGGAATTACAAAACACCGATACGACTGGATGTTCCGAATTTACGCAAACCAACGTCTCTCCGGATGTTGATCATTTCGTTCAATGATTCGACGCTCTTTCGCCCCACGGGGGCGAGACGTGTTCGTTGTTGCTCTTTGATTAGAAGGACCGACGAGAACCTTGCAGGTTTTAGGTAAAGCTCAGATTGCCAACTCGACGAGCCCTATGCTGCCAGTACCAGACATGTAGATTCGTGCGCGTTTGTGCAACTCCGGGGCCATCAATCTTGTAGGGTTCTTTCCTTCACAATTGCTTCAGAATATCTCGGTCAAAATTGTTGTTCACTCATCGAGAGTCCAGCATCTGGACGTTGTTTCTAGAATTTGGAATGTTTGTGAGCTGCTCCTACTTATTGTGACTGGAACAGACTGAACATTACACATTTATTTTATCTGCCGTGGAAAAATGAGGCGACACTATGAGGTGACATCAGATACCCGTCTGTTCGTTATCGCACTATAGTTCATTTTTTATTTTCTCGATCACGATGATGGTTATAAGCATTTACATCTCGGCGCTGACGTTACTCTTTCTGTTTCTCGTCGTGATGAGTCGCGGTCTCGGAATGCTTGAAGTTATCGTGATCACCTGTGCTCTTATCTATTTAATTCTCGACGCAAGAGATCAGTTGCTGAGACTGAAACTCGAGCTCCAGTCGTTGCAAGATATCGAGCAACGAGTCTCTGCACTGCTTCGCTGAAACAACAATGAGCTTCTTTGCCGTTAACGCTATCGTGAGTTTATTTATCGCACTCGTGCTGCACGAGCTTGGACATTACTTTGCAGCACGCATGTGCGGAGTTCCGATCAAACAGGCAGGGTTTGGTTGGGGACCAAAAATTTGCGGCGTGAAGGTCAGCACGGTTGATTGTCAGCTTCGACTGCTTCCGGTTGGTGCATATGTGCAGATGGATATCACGGCATTGCAGCGGCGACCGTTGTTGCAGCAGTTGTTTGTGCTCGGCGCAGGAATCGGTGTGAACCTCGTGCTTTGCGTTCTCACGTGGGGATCACTTTTTAGTGTCTTCAATCTGGCGCTGGCGTTCGGAAATCTGATCCCTATTTATCAACTCGACGGCTGGAAGAGCGGGATGGTGATCTGTCGCAGGATCTTTGGACGACCGAGTCCGCTGGTTGAGTGGATCCTGACGCTCGGCGGCGGCGCGATCGCACTGGCAGTGTTGGTGCGAGCATTTCTTAATATCTGAAATTAGAGATGAATACACCGTATTGGGGAAACATCGATAGTCGTCGTCTCGCTCGCGCGTACGTAGCGCTCGCGTTCGCGCAGGATGTCGCGAAGGGATACGTCAGCAAACACACGTCATTGCATCCGCTTATCACCGCACTCGATATGTCTGCAAAGTTGTTGGAAGAGATTCTTGAGGATGTGTTACCGGCGCCGGATGAGGAAGTGATTGATCAACAGGTTCCACAGATTACACAGATTATGTAAATC
>JBKPJP010000101.1:0-5981 GCA_046730735.1 Acidobacteriota bacterium
AGCGAACCGACCTCGTATTAAAAAAAGTCGAGAACGTTCTGGGCCACACCGAAGGCGTGCGTTACTACACAGCCATCGGCGGCTTCAGTTTGCTCAATAGAATCTCGGCGAGTTACCAGGGCTTCTTCTTCATGAGCTTCAAGCCGTGGGATGAACGCACGTCACACGAGCTACAGGCGCAACAGATCATCGCGAAGATAAACGGCGAGCTCGCGACGCAGATTCCTGAGGCGCAGGCGTTTGCGTTCATGCCGCCATCGATTCCCGGACTCGGTAGTGCCGGCGGTTTTTCCCTCTGGTTGCAGGATCGCAGCGGCGGCTCGGTTGAATTTCTCGATCAGAATTTACAGGCGTTCATGGCGGCGGCGCGTAAGCGGCCGGAGCTTGCTGGTGTGATGTCGCAGTTTTCAGCCGGTGTGCCGCAGATTTATGCGGACGTCGATCGCGATAAAGCACTGAAGCAGGGCGTTGCTGTCGCCGATGTTTATCAAACGCTGCAAGCGTATCTCGGCGGTTTGTACCTGAATCAGTTCAATCGATTCGGCCGGCAGTGGCGCGTGTTTCTGCAGTCTGAAGGCGAGATGCGCCGCACCGAAGAGGACATCGGCAACTACTACGTTCGTAACAACGACGGCGAGATGGTGCCGCTGTCTGCGCTCGTGACGACAAGCAAGATTAGCGGGCCGGAATATACGAATAGATTCAATCTCTATCGCAGCGCGCAGGTGTTGGGCGCGGCGGCGCCTGGTTACAGTTCGGGGCAGGCAATGCAGGCGCTTGAAGAGGTCGCGCGCGAAACGTTGCCGCGTGAGATTGGTTACGACTGGGCTGATCTGTCTTACCAGGAGAAGCAAACGTCGGGCGCCGCGGTTAAGTCGCTGGCGTTGTCGCTCGTGTTTGTCTTTCTGATTCTCGCTGCGCTTTACGAGAGTTGGTCGCTGCCGTTTTCGGTTTTGTTGACGGTGCCGATCGCGTTGTTCGGAGCGTTCGTGGGTATCTGGCTGCGCGGTTTCGATCTTGGTGTGTACGCGCAGATTGGTCTGATCGTGGTGATCGGACTCGCGGCGAAGAACGCGATTTTGATCGTCGAGTTCGCGAAGATGGAATTTGAAAAGGGTCGTGGACTGCTTGAAGCAGCACTTGAGGGCGCACGATTAAGACGGCGGCCGTTGTTGATGACGTCGCTGGCGTTTATCGCAGGCTGTTTGCCGTTGTGGTTCTCTTCCGGATCCGGAGCAGCGGCGCGACAGATTTTGGGAACGGTCGTGATCTCGGGCATGTTGGCTGACACGCTGATCGCGAGCTTCCTGATTCCGGTGAGCTTTTACGTAGTTGAGAAAGTCTCGATGCGCTTAGGACGCAGGCACGTAGTCGATCAAGGCGTACATCCGGCACTTGAACCCGCGTCAGGAGATTGAGAATGTTGAAGAAAAGCGCCCTGGTATTCCTGTTATTGCTATCGCTTTTGCCCGGCAACGTTTCGGCGCAGGTTAAGACTCCTGACGCGTTTCGCGGTAGTGAAGGAGTCGATCAAAACTCTATCGGCGATCTGAAGTGGTTCGAAGTTTTCAAAGATCCCGAATTACAGCAACTGGTTCGCACGGCGATGGTCCAGAATTACGATCTGCGCCTTGCCGCTGCGCGCATTAGTGCGGCGCGCGCGAATCTCGGTCTCGCGCGTTCCGAACAGTTGCCGCAATTTGAAGCCGGCGCCGATCTCACCACGAATCGTTTTTCCAGTAACGGCCAGTTGGCCGGTTCAGGACAGGGCGGCGAGCGACGCAGTTTCGGCAGTGTCTTACTGAACCTGCTCACGTTCGAGATCGATGTCTGGGGTCGTCTGCGTAATCAAACTAAAGCGGCGCGTGCAGGGTTGCGGGCGACGGAAGAAGATCGCAAAGCGGTAATGACGACGGTCGTGGGCGACGTCGCCGCCGGCTATTTCAACCTGCTCGAACTCGACAGCCAGCTCGAAATTGCGAAACGAACGCTCGCCGCACGTCAGGAGTCGCTGCGCTTGATCGAGCTACGTCAGCAAGGCGGACTCGCGACGATGCTCGATGTACGCCAGGCGGAAGAGCTCGTCTACCAGGCGTCGCAGACGATTCCCGACACCGAACGAGCGATGCAACAAACAGAGAACCAGATCAGCTTGTTGCTGGGAAACAATCCCGCATCGATCACGCGCGGCACACCGCTGGCCGAGCAACAGGAGCTTCCGTCTGTGCCCGCGGGTTTGCCGTCTTCCCTGCTCGAGCGACGGCCGGACATCCGAGCCGCGGAAGAAAATTTAGTGGCCCAACGCGCGCTCGTGTCGGCGGCGAAGGCTGCTTACTTTCCGCGTATCAGTTTGACGGGGCTGTTTGGATTTCAAAGCAATCAGCTATCGAGTTTATTTACTGGCCCAAGTCGCGCGTGGACGTTTTTGCCGCAACTCACGCAGCCGATCTTCACTGGCGGGCGTTTGAAGTCAAACGTGAAGTTCGCGCGCGCGCAACAGGAGTTCGCTCTCGTCACGTATCAGCAGACGATTCAAAACGCGTTTCGCGAAGTTTCGGACGCGCTGATTCAGTATCGCAAGGTTCGCGAGATTCGCATCCAGCAGGAGTTATTGGTAACGACGCTACGGGATCGATCGCGACTCGCGTATGTGAGGTATGAAGGCGGCGTTGACACGCTTCTCAATGCACTCGACTCCGATCGCGAACTTTTCGAAGCGGAACTCAACCTGACGCAAACGAAACGCGACGAGCTGATCTCCGTGGTCCAACTCTACAAAGCACTCGGCGGCGGTTGGCAAAATTGAATTTTTGTGCTTTTTTGTGAATAAAGGAGGCGCAATCATGGAGACTGATTTCAAGAACATCTCTGGAATATTCAAAGCTAATACGGACATCGTCAACAAGGCGATCGCGGGCGTCGAGCCGGATCACTGGTTCAAAACACCTGGTGACGATTCGAATCACTTGACCTGGATGATGGGCCACCTGATCGTTCACCGCGGCATGACGCTCAAGTTTCTCGGCGGCGACTATGACGACACGTGGAGCAAACTCTTCGCGCGTGGCTCGGAGCGTGTCGCTGATGACCAATATCCGTCCGTCGAAGAAATACGGAATGCGTGGCAGGACGTCTCGTCCAGATTGTCGGCGGCATTAAGAGGCACGCCCGAAGATGTCATGACCCAGGGAGCTCCGAAGGGCGTACCGAGTTTTGACGGAAAACTCAGCGGCACCGTTGCGTTTTTCGCATTTCATGACGCTTATCACACCGGCCAGGTCAGTTTCCTGCGCAAGTGGCTGGGTTATGGTCAGGCAATCGGCTAAAAATTTTTCTCAGCCGGTGTCGATTTCTGTATTCGTCATGCGTCGTAAGGTTGAAAGCAAGATCAACCTGTTAGCGAGGAGCATGAAATGAAGTACATGTTGCTGATTTACCACGACGAACCGAGCTGGGCGGCGCTTAGTGAGGCCGAACGCCAGCAGGTTTATGTCGAGTTCAGAAAATTACGCGCGGACTTGTTGGCAAGCGGGCAATTTGTGACTGGATCACAGTTGCAACCGATCTCGACTGCGACCACGGTGCGCGTGCGCGACGGAAAAGAGCTGGTCACTGACGGTCCGTTTGCAGAAACGCACGAACAACTCGGTGGCTATTTTCTGATCGAAGCGAAGAATCTCGACGAAGCCACCGCTATCGCCGCGCGCATTCCCTCCGCGCGCACGGGCTCGATCGAAGTGCGACCACTGGTCGAGACTGTCGCCGAAGCAACCGCGTAAATCTCTGCATCCTCTGCGGCTCTCTGCGTTCTCTGCGTTAAGATGTTTTTAACGCAGAGAGCCGCAGAGGACCGCAGAGATACGCAGAGAATGTCACAGGCGCTCGAAAGAGTCTTTCGTGAAGAGTACGGCAGGATCATCGCCACGCTGATCCGTATCTCCGGCTCGTTCGATCTCGCTGAAGAAGCTTTACAGGAAGCATTCACCTCAGCCGCCTCAAGTGGGAGCGTGAGGGAACACCAAACAATCCGGGCGCCTGGTTAACAACCGTCGCCCACCGCAAAGTCATCGACGCAATTCGTCGCGATAAAATCTGCACTGACAAGCAAACCGAAATTGCTTTCGAGTCGAGTCGATTACAACCTTACGCAGAGGCTGAGTTGCTTGAAGAGTATCCTGACGATCGTCTGCGACTGATCTTCACCTGTTGCCATCCATCGCTTGTTCGCGAGGCGCAGGTTGCACTAACACTACGAACACTCGGCGGTCTCACGACAACTGAAATCGCGCACGCGTTTCTCGTCCCTGAAGCAACGTTGGCCCAACGGCTGGTACGCGCCAAACAAAAGATTCGTCTGGCCGGAATTCCGTATCAAGTGCCTTCCCTCGAAGTTATTGGTGAGCGACTCGCGGCTGTGCGTGCCGTTATCTATCTCATCTTCAACGAAGGCTACGCTGCGAGTGCCGGGCAGAGTTTGATTCGCAGTGACCTGTGTGCTGAGGCCATTCGTTTGGGTCGTGTTCTTTGTGAACTGTTGCCGAACGAACCGGAGAACATGGGCCTGCTCGCGCTAATGCTTTTGCAGGACTCGCGACGCGAAGCGCGTGTTAGAGATCAAGGTGAACTCGTGACGCTTGAAGAGCAGGATCGTTCGCGGTGGGATGCGGCGGAGATTGCAGAAGGTGTGCGGCTGGTCCAGGCCGCGCTGTCGTTACGTCGTGTGGGCAGTTATCAACTGCAAGCGGCCATTGCGGCAGTTCACGCTGAAGCGAAGCGCGCGGATGAGACTGATTGGCGACAGATCGTCGCGCTTTACGGAGAGTTGATGCGAATCACCTCATCGCCGGTCGTTGCGTTGAATTATGCGGCGGCAGTGGCGATGAGTGAGGGACCGGAGCGTGGTTTGGATTTGCTTGAGGAGGCGGGGGCGGGCGGCGCGCTTGAAAACTATTACCTCTTTCACGCCTCACGCGCAGATCTGTTACGACGCTTAGGCCGTCTTTCCGAAGCCGCCACCTCCTACAACACCGCCCTCTCCCTCACCACAAATCAGGTGGAAATGAATTATATTCAGCGACGATTGAACGAATTAGATAAGAAGAAAGGACGAGACTTTGAGCAACCTTGATTCAGTGAAACAGGTGTACCAGGCTTTTGCCGAAGGTGACATCCCCTCCGTGCTGGGATTCATGAGTCCGGACATCGATTGGACCGAAGCCGAAGGCTTCCCTTATGCCGGCACCTATCATGGTCCAAAGGCCGTGCTCGAGGGCGTGTTTATGCGTCTCGGCACGGAATGGAACGGATTCGCAGCCGTTCCCGATGAGTTCATCGATGCCGGTGACACTGTAGTCGCGTTGGGAAAATACAGCGGCACGTACAAAGCCACCGGCAAACACTTTCAGGCAGAGTTCGCACACGTTTGGAGAGTACGAGACGGAAAAGCATATCGCTTTACACAGTACGTCGACACGCTCCTGGTCCATCGAGCGCTGCAAGCATAATTATCCTTGCTTATTTAGTCAGGATTCTTCGCATACGCCGACGTGGCGGAGTGCGTTGTTTGAGGAGGGATTTGTGTCTCGTCTCCAGCATGTAGCCCAAGGCCTGATAGGAGATGCCCAGACTTCGAGCAGCGTGAGTGACACTGCCTTGCGCGTTTTCGAGCGCACGTTTGATGAGTTCGTGCTCGTAGGAATTTACCTCGTCACTCAGCGTGCGTCCTGAAACAGCTTTCTCTGTTTCAGACACAGTGAGGTAGTCTCCGATTTCATGAAACGCTGCGAGTGCGGCTTCGGCTGCTTTATTGGTCCCGCCGGTGAGTTCGTACAAACTGATGGCACGCTGGAAAGCGGCAAACGAATCGGTGTAATCGCCGAGACGCGCCAGCGAGCGGCCGTAAGTGATCAGAGATTCTGCCAGCAGTGCGTGTCTATCGGTTTTTTCCAGAGTCTCGACTGACCAACGCGCGGCTTGTTCCG